>JAUVNM010000011.1 GCA_030599705.1 Gammaproteobacteria bacterium | reverse complement strand
TTCTCATTGCCATCATGATTCCCGGAACAAACCAGCAAGGGGGTCTTCTCACTGATTTTACTCAGGTACTTCTTCATGACGACAATTTGTACGCTTAAATCCATATGAGAGGAAATATCCAGCATATCTCCAGCGATGATCATGGCATCACAGTGGTCGGCCTGACTGGTCAACCAGTCAAACTGCTTTAGGCGGTAATGGAGATCAGAAGCAACAAGTATTTTCATCGTGTCGCATCATACCCTATGCTGATCAGGATCCAGGTTCAGGGCATCCTGCTCTGCGGTGAGAAGTGCGGGTTATCACAAGCAGCCATTCAATATTCGGACATGGGGTAGAGCCGTGTCCTTATTTCTTCTGGTGTATTTTCAGGATCCAGAGGGTAGCGCAAGGTGGAGTCATGTGTCTGCCCGGCCAGGTCATGCAGAGTGATCCTTGCATGCGGGTTGTATCTGAGTTTATCCCGGTTTGACAAGTGCATGATGCCCACTGGTTCATGTGGAAGATGCGGCATTAGAAGCCTTTGTGTACCGGTTTCAAGTATGGGGTCTCCCATGAAGTTACACCAGGCAGGTAAGCGATTGAATGGCAGATTATCCAGGTGTACTGCCATTACATAGGCCAGCTGGTTTGATCCAAAGATGCGCCCGCGCCGTGTAAGTGTTTCAAAATGGTGCTGAATGCTGACCCAATGTTCTGCGTCGGCACGCAGTGCAAACACGCCACTATTCAGAGGACGGGCCATCCCGATTTCTTTCAGGAGCTTGCGTGGCATGTGTGAGCGACGCAAGTGCTTCATACAGTAAGTCTGTATAACCGGCACGCCGCCCGGGTACCAGGTTAATCGGCCTGGGTAGAAGCCGGTATCGACTTCATCATAGCCCATTGCCAGTGAACCGTCCCTGCAACCTTCGAGTATCAGTTCGATCGCGCGCCAGTCGGCTACCCAGGCATCGGCATCAATCCACAGGTAGGTTTCATAACCAGGAAAATAATCTGGCAGGTAGGGTTTTGCAGCGCGTCCCTGCAACCACTCCCTGTTACGCATGCGCCATTTTGATATCTTGA
This sequence comes from Gammaproteobacteria bacterium, assembly GCA_030599705.1. Lineage (GTDB taxonomy): Bacteria > Pseudomonadota > Gammaproteobacteria > UBA9214 > UBA9214 > SZUA-186. Next base: position 14,433 of record JAUVNM010000011.1, on the reverse strand, counting down.
TGGTCCAGTAACCATCTACAAGATTGTCGGCAAGCCCTGAAAATAGTTCGGCCACTGCCTGACTCATGCCCGTTGCGATCACCGAGATATCGATACCTGCCGATTCCGGCTTGTCCCGGATCGAACGAATGAGTTCGTACAGCAACGGGGCGTAACGGTCATCGGCGGCAGTGACGATCGTGACCCTGTTTTGGTGTCGGTTCATGGGGCTGTCTTGCGTATAGAGGGTGTCAGAGCACATTTTCCGCTTATATTAGGAAAAAATGTGCTCTGACACCCTTTAATACTTGTTGAATAACATAGAATAATCAATGGCATGGACGTGTTTTGTCAGTGCGCCGATGGAGATCAGTTGCACTCCGGTCAAGGCCATGTCACGGATATTTTCCAGGTCAATAGCGCCCGATGCCTCGAGTTGTGCACGCCCGGCGACAGCGATGACGGCCGTGGCCAGCTCACTGGCCGTGAAATTATCCAGCAACAGGCGATCGGCGCCGGCGGCAAGTGTGGCCGTCACCTGGTCCAGGTCTTCTACTTCCACTTCTACCGGCATGCCTGGACTTGCCGTCCGGGCGGCGCGTACCGCCAGTTCGATGGAGCCGGCGGCGGCAATATGATTTTCCTTGATGAGGACACCGTCATAGAGGCCCATGCGGTGGTTGTGGCAGCCACCGGTGCGCACGGCATATTTTTGTGCCTGGCGCAGGCCGGGAAGGGTCTTGCGGGTATCCAGTATTTTAACGGGTAGTCCGTTTACTGCATCCGCATACCGGCGCGCCAGGGTTGCCGTGCCGGACAGGGTCTGCAGGAAGTTCAGTGCCGTGCGTTCACCGGTCAGGATGGGGGCGGCCGGTCCCGAGACGCGGCAGATGCGCTGGTCCGGCCCGACGGGGTCGCCGTCACGTGCCTGCCAGTCCACCGTGATGCCGGTGTCCAGTTCCGCGAACACGGCATTGAACCAGGCCATGCCGCACAACACGGCTGTTTCGCGGCAAATGACCGTTGCCGTTGTGGTGGCGTTTTCCGGAACCAGTGCCGCGGTGATGTCGCCACTGCCAATGTCTTCGGTCAGGGCGTTGCGTACACCCTCGAGCAGATCCGCATCCAGGACTTCCAGTAACATTTCGTATCAGGCCTTTTTGTGTGGCCGGGAGAAATAGTCATCCTTCAGTTTTTTCACCAGGCCGGCAAGTAACACGAGTCCCAGCAGGTTCGGCAGCGCCATCAGGATATTGGTGATATCAGCGATATTCCAGACCAGTTGCAGCGGCACGGCGGCACCGACCACGACCAGCAGGGTATAGATCACCCGGTACGGCATTACGGCACGCTCGCCGAACAGGAAGTAGGCGGAGCGGTCACCGTAATACGACCAGGCAATGATGGTGGAGAAGGCAAACAGGGTCAGGCCGCCGCCGACCACCCAGGCGCCGGCTGTGCCCAGCGAGCTGCTGAAGGCATGGGCCGTCAGGGCGGCGCCCATCAGGGAAGCGTTGCTTTCCATGAATACCCCGGTGACCACAATGACCAGACCGGTCATGGTACAGATGATCAGGGTATCGATGAACGGTTCCATCATGGCGACCAGTCCTTCGCGCACCGGCTCGTTGGTGCGCGCGGCCGCATGCGCCATGGGTGACGAACCGAGCCCGGCCTCGTTGGAGAACAGGCCCCGGGCCACGCCCCAGCGGATGGCTTCTCCCACGGCGGCGCCACCGACGGCCCACGGGTTCAGGGCATGATTGAAGATGGTGGCGAAGGCGGCGGGAATTTCGCTGGCATGGCCGATCAGTACCAGCATGGCGGCGGCAATATAGAGTATGGCCATGAATGGCACCAGCGTGCTCGCCACGCGGGCAATGCGCTTGACGCCACCGAGGATGACCATGCCGACACAGATTGCCAGTAGCACACCGATCAGCCAGGCGAATTCATGCAGCTCCGGGAACAGGTAGCCGAGACCGTCCATGACCGAGTTGGCCTGCACCATGTTGCCGATGCCGAACGATGCAATGAGCGCAAATGTGGCAAACGCCGCCGCCGTACGGCGCATCTGCAGCCCGTACAGCAGGGTATACATCGGCCCGCCGGCCACCGTGCCGTCAGGCGCTACCTGGCGGAATTTCAGTGACAGGGTGCATTCGGTGAACTTGGTGGCCATGCCGAAGACGGCCGTGACCCACATCCAGAACAGGGCGCCCGGGCCACCCAGCGAGATGGCGGTGGCCACGCCGGCAATATTGCCGGTGCCGACGGTGGCGGACAGGGCAGTTGACAGTGCCTGGAAATGCGAGACCTCGCCGACATCCTTGTGGCTGCTGTATTTTCCGCCTACCAGGTCGATGGCATGGCGGAACCCGCGCACCTGGATCAGCCCCATGCGCACTGTCAGGTAGAAACCGGTGCCCAGCAGTACCAGCAGGGTGACCGGGCTGCCCCACAACAGGCCGGAAAGATCACCCGTCCAGGCAGTCAGCTGTTCAAAGAAATTCACGTGTAGTCGTCAGTTCCGGGTTGGATATTTCAGCGTCAGTGTATTGCCTTGCTGGCTAAAGTCCAGTTGCTTCAGGAAGCTCATGCCCAGCAGGATTTCGTTACCCTGTGCCCTCGGGTTGATGCTGGCCCGTACCGGGCCGACACGCAGTTCACCCAGGCTGATTTCATCGATAACGGTTTGCCAGGCGCGGATGGTGCCGTTGGCGGTTTGATACTGCAGGGCCTGTCCTTTTTTCAGGCCGAGTTTTTCCGCCACCGGCAGCGGGACCGACACATCCGTCGCGCCGGTATCGAGCATGAACACCACCGGTTGTGCGTTGATCAGACCGGTCGCCACATAGTGCCCGAAGCGGTTGCGTTCCAGTATTACTTGCGGCTGGCCGTCGGGGGACATGGCCGACAGGACCTGCCGGTTCGGATTGTGCTGCTGGTCCAGCTGCTCATTGAAAAACCAGGTCAGTAGTGCAAGCAACAACAGCCATGCCGCGATGATCATGCCCTTGCCGAGCTGTTTTGACTGCGTGCCTGTGTCTGGTGTTTGTTTCATCGAGTCATTATACCGTTGCTTCATACGGTGTACCTGAGCCTCGGGTAGGACCCGCGCCTCGCGGGGAATGATTTCCCGGCCGGGGGCCGGTCCTGCGATTGGTCTTGCCGGTGATGTGCACCTAACCTACAGGGAGTACACCAGCCTTAGGCCGGCAAAGATGTGACGCTTGTCGGGCTGGTAGAAATTGCGGAAGCTCGAGCGCTTGATAGCCGGGCGGGTATGCAGGCTGCCGCCACGCAGGCTGTAGTGGTTGCCGTTGAACCACGGGGCTGAATATTCTTCATAGGGGAATGGCCGGAAACCGGCATACGGGTAGAAGGGGTTGTCACACCACTCCCAGGCGCGCCCGGTCTGCTCCAGCCGGTGCAGGCGGCAGGCGACCTCCCACTGGTGTTCGTGCGGCAGGCGCGCATTGGCCCAGCGGGCATAGGCCTGCGCCTCGTGCCAGCAGATTCCGTGCAGCACGTCATCCCCGGTCAGGGTGTACGGGCCGCGACTGCCGACGCCGTACCAGTGGCCTGCCGGATTGCGGCGCCAGTGGCCCGGAGCGGCAGCGCCCGACGCTTGCAGCCATTCCCGTCCACTGGTATCCCACAGTTCCGGGTTGGTATAGCCGCCGGCTTCCATGAAGGCCAGGTACTCGCTGTTGGTGACCGGTTGTTTAGCAATAGCGAACGGCCCGAGGGTGGCCTGCTGTGGCGGCAGTTCGTTGTCACAGGCCACCGGCGCCGGTCCGCCCACCTTGTAGTGGCCGGCATCAATGCGGCAGGTCTTTGGGGTGCCGGTCTGCAGCTCCAGCGGGCTGGCAACATTGATGTCTCCGTGATCACTGGCCAGCGCCTGCTGCGTCAGTCCCATGACCATGGTCTCGAAATGCTGGCTGTAGTGCTGGATAAGAAAATGCAGCAGGTAGTTATCCTGCATCAGCGGGTGGCTGCTGACCCGGGCAGAGGGGTTGTCCAGGATAGCGGCATTGATGGACTGCAATTCCCGGACCCACGCACCCAGTGCGGGAGGGGGTGGCAGTTGTTTGCCGCGCTCGGGCTTTGGTGTGAGTGGCGGCGTATAGAGCCGGGCGACCGGCGCCGTGAAACGGTCATCACCCAGTATGACTTCCTGCAGCCAGTAGGTCTCGGTAAACGCGCAGTGGCCCAGGTGCCAGCCCAACGGACTGAGGTCGGGATGGAACTGGCTGCGCCAGCCCGTCGCATCGAGATCTTGCGCAAGTCCTGCGACCAGGGACTGCGCCATCCGCAGTTCATCAAGGAGTGCAGCCGAACTCACAATGCCAGCAATTCAGGCGGATTTTCGGGATCAAGGATGAGGAGGTGATGTTCCGGTACGGGCTGCCAGAAACTGTCACCGGTCAGGCGTTCCGACGCGATGATCTGGCCGCCGGGGAACAGTTCATCGTCGGTCGTGTAGTACAGGGACGGGCACTCGTGGTTGAGGCCGTGCCGGGTTGCATACAGCCGCTGTCCGTCGGTGATCACGATATTCATTAATGCCGGCTGTTCGTCAATCCAGTCGGACAACAGCTCAAACAGTCCTGCCAGGGCGGCGGGAAGTGTCAGCTCCGGGTCGTCTGCGAGCAACTGGCGCAGGCAGGCAAACAGGTACTCGGAATCGGTGTTGCCGTATATGTCTGCCACGATCCCGGGATCCAGCATTGCGGTAATGTGCGGCAGGACCTGCTGGTGAAATTCCCGGATAAAGCCGTTGTGAACATAGAGCAGTCTGGCATCTAAAAAAGGTGCGGTGTTGTACTGGTGGACCGGGTTGCCCGGGGTGGCGCTGCGAACCTCGGCGAGCCAGAGCGGCTGGCGTAATGTCCGTGCCAGGTGGGGCAGGTTGCTGTCGGACCAGATGGGCAGTGCGCTGGTATGGATTGCCGGCAAATCATCCGGCCCGTACCAGCCAAACCCGTAGCCATCGGCATTCAGTTTTGCATATTTGAGTTCCTGCGGCTCCCAGGACTGCCGGTACAGGCTGTGTGGCGGGTCAAGCAGAAACTGTTGCAGGGTTATCGCGGGACCGAGGTAGGCGGCGAGTCTGCACATGGGGCATCAGCGGTTGGCGCCGGTTCCGGGATTGATCAGGAATTCCAGCAGTGCCTTCTGCGCATGCAGGCGGTTTTCCGCTTCATCCCAGACAACGCTTTGCGGTCCGTCGATCACGGCTGCGGATACTTCTTCTCCACGGTGAGCCGGCAGACAGTGCATGAACAGGGCATCGGGATGTGCGGCGGACATAATGGCGCTATTGACCTGGAAATCCGCAAATGCCCTGACACGCCTTGCCTGCTCCTCCTCCTGCCCCATGCTGGCCCATACGTCAGTCACCACGAGGTCGGCGTCGTCGGCGGCCGCGGCCGGGCTGTCAAGCAGGATGGCGCACTGGCCGGCATCCGCCAAGAGTTGTGCATCCGGTGTATAGCCTGGTGGTGCGGCAATTCGCAGGGTAAAGCCGAATTGCCGTGCGGCATTGATATAGGAATGGCACATGTTGTTGCCATCACCGATCCAGGCTGCCGTCTTGCCGCTGATATCGCCGCGGAGTTCTATCCAGGTCTGCATGTCCGCCAGCAGCTGGCAGGGGTGATACATATCGGTAAGCGCATTGATGACAGGTACTTTCGAATAGGCGGCGAAGCGTTCGATCTTGCTGTGCTCGAAGGTGCGTATCATGATGGCATCCGCCATCCTGGAAAGTACCCGTGCCGTGTCCTCGATGGGTTCGCCGCGGCCGATCTGGGTATCGCGGGGTGACAGGTAGATCGCCTGGCCGCCCAGTTGCGCCATACCCGCCTCGAAGGACATCCGCGTACGCGTGGATGACTTCTCGAATATCATGGCGAGGATACGGTTCTTCAGTGTCTCGTGCAGGGTCCCGGACCGCTGGATGGTCTTGAGTTCCGACGCGCGTGTGATGATTCCCCGGAGTTCGTCCGGGCTGAGATCAAGCAGGCTCAGGAAATGTCTTGGTGTCATGGTACTATTCCGCCAGGAACTCGCAAATCAGTTCGCTGACTTTCTCGACGATTATTTCTGCCTGGTGGTCTGTGGTAATCAGCGGCGGCAGCAGCCGTACCACCCGCTCCGCGGTGACATTGATCAGCAGGCCGCGCTCCAGCGCGCGCATGACCAGTTCGCTGCAGGGACGCTCGAGTTCAATCCCGATCATCAGGCCAGCGCCGCGAATATCACGCACACCGGCCGTGGCGGAGAGGCTGGTTCTGAAACCTTCCAGCAGTTGTTGGCCCACGCTGCGGGCATTCGCAACCAGGTTGCCGGACTCGATGGCATCGAGCACCGCCAGCGCTGCCCGGGAAGACAGCGGATTACCTCCGAAAGTTGTGCCATGGCTGCCGGGTTGCAGTATCCCGGCGGCCGTGCCCCGTGCCAGGCAGGCGCCGATGGGTACCCCGTTGCCCAGCGCCTTGGCCACGGTGATCACGTCCGGGAGCACGCCTTCGTGCTGGAAGGCGAACCATTCCCCGGTACGCCCGATGCCGGTCTGTATTTCATCCAGCATCATCAACCAGCCCTGCTCATCACAGATGCTGCGGATACCTTCGAGGTAACCCCTGTCAGGCACCTTGATGCCGCCTTCACCCTGCACCGGTTCAACCAGTACCGCCACCGTGTCACTCTTGGTTGCCGCTATGGCCCTGATGGCCTCGAGGTCGTTAAAGGGAACCCGGATAAAGCCCCGGAGCAGGGGTTCAAAACCGGCCTGGACCTTGCGGTTGCCGGTGGCCGTGAGGGTGGCCATGGTGCGGCCATGAAAACTGTTTTCCATGACAATGATTGCCGGGCAGGTAATGTCCCTGCTGTGCCCGTACAGGCGGGCAATCTTGATGGCGGCCTCGTTGGCTTCCGCGCCGGAGTTGCAGAAAAATACCCGTTCCATGTCCGACACTGTGCACAGCCGGGCAGCGAGTGTTTCCTGCAGTTCGATGCCGTATAGATTGGATGTGTGCACCAGGCGGCCGGCCTGTTCAGCGAGCGCCTGAGTGACGCCGGGGTGTGCATGACCGAGGGCACATACCGCGATCCCGCTCAGGGCATCGAGATACTGTCTGCCTTGCGTGTCCCACAGCCAGATACCGTCGCCACGTTCGAACTGGACCGGCAGGCGGGTATATGTCGACATAAGGTGATCAGCCATTTTTTCTGCTATCCGTAAATGAAAAAGGCAGCCCGGTTAAAGACTGCCATCACTGATATTACTTATATTATCGTCTGGTCAGGGTTCAGGTAAACCCCTGAAAGGCACAAACCCGGCCAGCAGCCGGGTTTGTGATCGGGTTGTGGTCGGGCTCAGAACGGCAGACCGTTGTGGCCATAGGCAACCATGCACATCAGCATCGGGATGGACAGCAGTGTGTTGGTGCGCGAGGCCATCAGGGCAACCTTCTTGGCGCCGGCGATCTCGTCGGCACTGGCTTCGACCATGCCGAGGATCTTTTTCTGGTTTGGCCAGATCAGCACCCACACGTTGAACAGCATGATGGTGCCCAGCCAGGCGCCAATCCCGATAATCTGTGCCCCTGGTGCCAGGGTGAAGGCATTGACCAGGCCGATACCCATGTTCTCGAGTGCCGATGCACCGGTCAGCCAGGTGGCAAGGGCACCCCAGCGGAACCACACCAGGGCGCGCGGTGCGACATACTTGTTGATCGCTGCCGGACCGGGCCCACCTTCATCCCCGAGCGCCTCGCCGACGGCAGGTACCTGCACGAAATTGAAGTAATAGAGCAGGCCGATCCAGGTAATACCGGCGAGTACGTGCGTCCAGACGATGAGTGACCAGAGATTCAGGGTGCCGGTACCGAGGGCAAGGATGATGATGATTGCCAGGACAAAACCGGAAATAATCGTTCCCAGGATAGAAGTTAACGGGTTCATGGTGTGGGGCTCCTCTTTGCCACTATGTGAATACGGGTAAATGAAATAGGTGACTAAATTGGTCGGGAATGGGAGCATAAGGCAGAGCACCCCATAATGCAATATGCTGAATGGCGATTTTCTGCAAAAAAAGCATATACTTACAACGTTCAGGCCATGCTCTGTCGGGGCGCGCAAGCCAAGGAAGCGAGATGGATGCCATAGAACTCAGCGTATTTTCCAGCCGGATTGCGGCAGCCTGTGACGAGATGGGGGCGGTGCTGCGGCGCGCCGCCTTTTCACCCAACATCAAGGACCGGCTGGATTTTTCCTGTGCCGTGTTCGACGCCCGGGGTGAACTGTGTGCCCAGGCCGCGCATATCCCGGTGCACCTTGGCAGCATGGCCTATGCCATGCGTGACCTTGTCGCCGGGACGGACTGGGTCGCGGGCGACATGCTGATCGTCAATGACCCCTACCTTGGCGGGACGCATTTGCCGGATGTCACCCTGGTGGCCCCGGTGTTTGCCGGCGACGACCTGGCGGGGTTTGTTGCCAACCGGGCCCATCATGCGGACATCGGCGCACACAGCCCGGGTTCCATGCCGGTGTCCCGCACCCTTGATGAGGAGGGCCTGGTCATTCCGCCGATGTTGTTGCTGCAGGGGGGTGAATTGGTGGCGGCAACCAGGGACAGGATTGTCGCGGCTACCGCCAATCCGCGGCAAATGGAAGGCGACCTGGCTGCCCAGGTCAGTGCCAACCGCACCGGTATCAAGCGTTTCACCGGCCTGGCAGGCCAGCTGGGTGCAGCACGATTTGCATCCGGACTGGCGGCTGTCAATGATTATGGTGCACGGCTTGCGCGGCGTTCACTGCAGGAGATCCCGGATGGCGTTTATCGCTTTGTGGATGTCATGGATGATGACGGCGTGGGTGCCCGGGATATACGCATCGAGGTCGCTATCCGGGTTGCCGGTGAAACCATCGAGGTGGATTTCAGCGGCACTGCCGGACAGGTAGCGGGTAACATCAATTGTCCGCTCCCGGTCACCGCGGCAGGCGTGTATTATGTGTTTCGTTGCCTCATGCCGGTACATACCCCGGCCTGTGCCGGCAGTTTCCGGAACATAAACATTGTTGCACCGGCCGGTTGTTTGCTGAATGCACACCGTCCCGCTGCCGTTGCGGCGGGTAATGTCGAAACCAGCAGCCGGGTGGTCGATGTCGTCATGGGTGCGCTCGCGTGCGCACTGCCGGAGAGAATACCTGCTGCCAGCCAGGGCACGATGAATAACATTGCAATGGGCGCGCGCCATGCCGGCAGGTCCTGGGATTACTACGAAACCATCGGTGGTGGTATGGGGGCCGGATGCCGGTATCGCGGGCTGAGCGCTACCCAGTCACACATGACGAATACACTGAATACGCCTGTTGAAGTGCTGGAAATGAATTTCCCCCTGCGCCTGCTGCGCTACCAGTTGCGTAAGGGGTCTGGAGGCGCCGGGCAGCATCGGGGCGGCGACGGGCTGGTGCGCGAGTACGAATTTCTCGAGCCGGCCACGGTGACCCTGCTGACGGAAAGACGCAGTCACCAGCCCTGGGGACTCGCCGGGGGTGGTGCGGGGGCGCCGGGTGAAAACCGGAAATCCGGGGGCACATTGCCCGCGAAGACAAGTTTTGCAATCGATGCAGGTGAGCGACTCAGTATCACTACCCCGGGCGGTGGCGGCTGGGGCAGCAGTGTGCAACCCTGACGTTCGACATTATCCCGTTTCCCCGACCCCGGATTAACCGATATGTGCGGCATTTGCGGTGAACTGCGCTTTGACGGCACACGTCCGGAGCCACGGACAATCATGGACATGGTCGCGCGCCTGGAGCGGCGTGGTCCGGATGCAGAAGGAAGCTATGCAGACGGTCCGCTAGCGCTGGGACACCGGCGACTGTCGATCATTGACCTGTCCGAGCGTTCCGGGCAGCCCATGGTGGACACGGAACTCGGCCTGGTGCTGGTGTTCAATGGCACCATCTATAATTACCCCGAACTGCGCGAGCAGCTGCGCGGCCGTGGGTACCGTTTTTTTTCTGATGGCGACAGTGAAGTTATCCTCAAGGCCTGGGCGGAATGGGGTGAGGATTGTCCCCGTCACCTGCACGGGATGTTTGCCTTTGCCGTCTGGGACCTGAAACAGCAGGCCCTGTTTCTTGCGCGTGACCGGTTCGGCATCAAGCCGTTGTATTACAGTGTCACCCCGCGCGGTGTGCGTTTTGCGTCTACCAGCCAGGCCCTGCTGGCTGCCGGAAACGTCGATACCGGTATTGACCCGGTGGCGTTGCATCATCATCTGACATTGCATGCGGTGGTACCGGCCCCGCGCACGCTGTTGCGTGGCCTGCGCAAGTTGCCGCCGGCGCACTCCATGACGGTCACTGTTACTGGGCGCATCGATACGCAACGTTACTGGCAGCTTGATGCGGGCCGGGACACTCCTGCGTACAGCGAATGGGAGTGGATCGAAGCGATACACGAGGTGCTGCTGCGTGCAATCGAGCGGCGCCGGACCATTGCCGATGTGCCGGTAGGCATTTTGCTGTCGGGCGGTCTCGACTCCAGCCTGCTGGTTGCGTTGCTGGCTGAGGCCGGTGGCGGTGAGCTGTTTACATTTTCAGTCGGCTTTGAAGACCAGCGTGAGGAAAAGGGCGAGGAATTCGAGTACTCGGACCTCGTCGCCGAGTTGTATGCCACCAACCACCGGCGCTTCACGATCCCCAACCGGGAAGTGCTGGCCCGGTTGCCGGAGGCGGTTGATGCCATGACCGAGCCGATGGTCGGACAGGATGCCGTGGCATTTTACCTGCTGGGTGAACAGGTCTCGCAGGATGTCAAAGTGGTGCAGAGCGGGCAAGGTGCCGATGAGGTTTTCGGCGGGTATTTCTGGTATTCACAGATGCAGGCGGCCACTGGCAGCGACATCGAGCGGTTTGGTCCCCGGTATTTTGACCGTACACACGAAGAATTGTGCGCAGCGGTTGCCACGGATTTCCACGGACATGACTACACCGCAGCGCGGGTGCAACACGGGTTGCATGGGACCGGTGCGGCGGACTTTCTCAATCGCGTGCTGGCCTGGGATGTGACCACCCTGGTCGTGGATGACCCGGTGAAGCGGGTCGACAATATGACCATGGCCTGGGGGCTGGAAGCGCGGGTACCGTTTCTTGACCAGGAGCTCGTGGAGCTGGCAATCCGGATACCCCCGGCGATCAAGCTCAAGTCGGGTGGCAAGCATGTGTTAAAGATGATTGCGCGTGACCTGTTGCCGGATATCATTATTGACCGGCCAAAGGGGTATTTCCCGGTGCCGGCACTGAAGTTCATCCGTGGTGAAGTTCTGGAGTTCATGCGTGCTGTCCTGTGTTCCGAACAATGCCGGGATCGCGGCCTGTTCAGACGACAACACGTCGAGAAATTGCTGTCTGAACCGGAGCAGCACTACACCCCGATCCTGGGGAACAAATTGTGGCACCTGGCATTGCTGGAATTCTGGCTGCAACGCAATGTCGATCGTAATACCGCATGAAAAATGCCTTTATTAAGGCAGGCGGGAGCAGGTAAAATTCAGTCAATCCTGAAATCAAACGTATTTAGAGGAAGCAGGCAATGGATATTCTGGAACGCATTGACGCGGCTGTTAAAGAGAACCCGGTGGTCATCTTCATGAAGGGTACCCCGCAGATTCCGCAGTGTGGCTATTCCAGCCGTACTGCACAGGCATTGATGGCCTGCGGGGAAGAGTTTGCCCATGTGAATGTGCTTGCAGATCCCGAGGTGTTCCAAAACCTGCCGCGCTACGCCAACTGGCCGACTTTCCCGCAGGTTTACATCGACGGTGAGCTGGTCGGCGGTTGCGATATTACCCTCGAGCTCTACGAGAAGGGCGAGCTGCAGAAACTGGTCAAGGACGCTGTTGCCAGGGGCGCTGCAAGCGGACAGGGTATCAGGTCGTAGGAGCGGGCTTGCCCGCGAATAACTGCTGCACAATTTGGCCGCTGTGCGACTGGTTCGCTACCAGTTCGCCAGCAAGCTGGCTCCTACAGTTTTCACCGTAAACCGCGGAGAATTGAACCCAACAAGGGATTAACTGGCCTCCAGTTTCAGCAATTCTTCCAGGATATCCGTTATCAGTTTCTGGCCTTTATCGGTCATATTTTCTGCAAGTTTGTCGGCATCCCGCTCGCCTTCCACGAGTGGACGTATGCGTCCTGCCAGGATGCCCATGTCGCCACCGGCCTGCAGCATCTGCTTGGCCATGTTGGCGATTATTTGCAGGGCTTGTGCATTGCCGTTCCGGGAGGCGTGAATGAGTCCGGCGATACCCGGGGCGGCCATGTCCGAATCAAAGTCGGTATCCAGTGCGGGTAGTGTGCTCGGGTCCTGCAAGCCCCGCAAAATAGTCTCGACAATGACCTTGTCTTCATCGTCAAGCCCCAGCAGCATGGATTCGTCACGATTGCCCGACATAATGTCACGGATCGACGCGACCAGCTGGACCCACTCGTTCTCCTCGGCCTGCTGCAATACCTGCTCCATGTCGGGAACCGAGCCCGGGTTGTTGCAATGCATGACGACCCGATGAATCAGGCCGGAGTGTGATGTCAGGATCTGTTCTGTTAAATCGGGTGATGTTGTCATGTTCTGGTACCTTTCTAGACAGCCCGGGAAGGCAGTGAATTCAAGCCACCACTGTATTCGTGCCAGCGATTAATGATTGTACAGAAAAGGTCGGCAGTGCGTTCCGTATCATAAACAGCGGAATGGGCCTTGTCGCTGTTCCAGTCAAATCCGGCTGCCTGGACCGCCCGTGCCAGTACCGTCTGGCCATAGGCCAGACCAGCCAGCGTGACCGTGTCAAAGGTGCTGAACGGGTGAAACGGGTTGCGTTTGATGCCGGTACGTTCAACGGCCGCATTCAGGAACGACAGGTCGAAAGAAGAGTTATGCCCCACCAGGATGGCGCGGTTGCAGCCGCCATCCTTGATGGCCCTGCGCACCGGTTTGAAAATCATCTCCAGGGCATCCAGTTCCTGCTTTGCCATGCGAAACGGGTGATAGGGGTCAATTCCGGTGAATTCGAGTGACTCCTGTTCCAGGTTTGCGCCGGGAAACGGTTCTACATGACAGGCAATGGTTTCCTGTCGCTGCAGATAGCCGTGATCGTCAATGGTCAATGTTACTGCCGCTATTTCCAGCAGGGCGTCCTTTTTCGGGTTAAAACCGGCTGTCTCGACATCAATGACGACGGGCAGGAAGCCGCGGAACCTGTTTGCAATCGCAGTGCTGGTGCTTGACATGTGTCAAGCATACCGGAACCATCAGGGTGTTGTGAAGAATCCCTGATGTGCTGCCGATAGTAGTAACTATGCCGGTGCCGTGGTAGAAATCCGTTAATCCGGCCAATCCTCCCATACATAACAGGTTGAAATGGTGATCAGCGTGCGCAATTCCGTTTTATCAATGTTGCGGTTTGTCCTGTGCTCGATATTTCTGTGTGTGTCTGTTTTGTCAGCAGCAGATACGCGCCGGGATCACGGGCTGTTGTGGGAGATCAGCAAGCCGGGAATGAACTCCAGTTATCTGTTTGGCACGGTGCATTCGGAGGACCCCGGGGTGTTACAGCTGGCGCCACCGGTCAAGCAGGCCTTTGACCGGTCTGACCCGGTTATCCTGGAAATAATGATGGATATGGATGCGATGATCTATTCAAGTATGGCCATGCTGTTGACGGATGGCCGCACCTTGTCGGATTTGATCGGTGCAGCGCTCTTTGAGAAGACAGCACAGGCGATACAAAACCGGGGTATCCCGGAGATCGTACTTGAGCGCATGAAGCCCTGGGCGGCAGCGGTGACCCTGTCCATGCCGCCACCCGAGACCGGCATGATGCTGGATTTGCTGTTATTCCAGCAGGCGCAGGAGGCAGGCAAAAAGCTACATGTCCTGGAGACCATACAGGAGCAGCTCGGTGTGTTCGATTCGATGCCGGAGAGTGACCAGATCCGGTTACTCAGGGATGCGGTCGACAACCAGGACAAGATTGACCGGATGAATGCGGAAATCGTGGCGTTGTACAAGCGTCGCGACCTGGCCGGCATGCTGGCACTCAATGAGCGCTATATGAAGGAAGGTGATCCCGGTGTTTCCAGGGATCTTGAACAGCGCCTGATTATCGACCGTAACCGGCTCATGGCCGAGCGCATGCAGCCGTACCTGAAAGCAGGCAGTGCCTTCGTTGCGGTAGGTGCACTGCACCTGCCCGGTGACCAGGGTCTGTTAAACCTGCTTGACCGGCGCGGGTATACGGTGAAGCCGGTCTATTGATGGCATGCCTGGTACGTAGTCGGGTAGGACCCGCGCCCCGCGGGGAATTCCGAATATTCCCGGCGAGGGCGCCGGTCCTACAATCATTACGCTGGTCCTGCTGACGGACTGCTGAT
>JAUVNM010000286.1 GCA_030599705.1 Gammaproteobacteria bacterium | reverse complement strand
TCGACAACGGGCAGGTGATCATCGATATCAGTAACCCGGTGGGTGATCAGGAGGCCGGCGCACATCACAATGGCACCCGGATCGCGCAGGAGAATATCAACCAGCGACTGCAGCTGGCTTTCGGCAAACAGGACGGCCTGACGTCCTTGCAGGAAAATGGTTATTACCAGGTGACGATCCGGTTCCCCGAGGAGAGGGTGACATGAAAGTTCTGGTTGTTGACGACGAGGCCCCGGCACGCGAGCGCCTGCGACGCATGCTGGACGGGTTCGACCACTGCGTTGTATGCGGCGAAGCGGCTACCGGGCAGGAGGCCCTTGCCGGCGCGGAACAGCAGCAGCCGGATGTCCTGCTAATGGACATTCGCATGCCCGGTATGGACGGGCTGGAAGCGGCGCGCCATCTGCAGGCGCTGGAGCAGCCGCCGGCGGTGATCTTTACCACCGCCTACAGCGACTATGCAATAGAGGCATTCGAGGCCCATGCCGTCGATTACCTGTTGAAGCCGGTGCGCCAGGAACGCCTGGTCGAAGCACTGAAAAATGCGCGGCGCCTGACACGGGCACAGACTGAATCGGTGCATGTAACCGGCGACGGTCCCGGTGTGCGCCAGTTTATTTGCGTGCGCGTACACGGCGGGCTGCAGCTGGTTAGCATCAGTGACATTCGCTATTTCCAGGCAGACCAGAAATACGTCACGGTGTGCACACCTGAGATGCAGGTACTGGTGGAAGAAACCCTGAAGTCACTGGAGCAGGAGTTCACCGGCCGGTTTTTGCGCATTCATCGCAACGCACTGGTTGCGACTGCCTGGCTGGCCGGGCTGGACAGGGATGCCGAGGGGCATTACCGGGTGCGCTTGCAGGGCGTCGCCGGGCAGCTGGAAGTCAGTCGCCGTCATCTTGCCGACGTGCGCCGGTGTATTAAAGCGTTGCCGGGTTGAAGTCGGCCGGGTTGGAGCCCGCCGGTCGCCGGTGTACCACCTTGCAGGCTGTTTCCCGGGCGCCTTTTACCGGGTCCCTGAGCCGCAGTAACGCCGACTCGATACACTGGTCCAGATACCAGCCGAACATCTCGACGGTATTGATACCGACCATGCGCTCGGCCAGCTGGTAACCATCGGGGTCGACAAACAGGATGGTGGGGGTGACAAATACCCCGTACTCGTGCGCCAGGTCCGCGGTATCGATGCGTTGCCCGGAAAAATCGGTTACCCGCGAGCCATTATCCACGACCAGTTTGCGGATAATGACCGTGTCGGTGTATTCACCGCCGCGCAGCATCGGCTGGATGATTTCCTCTTCCAGTTCATCGCAGTAGCTGCATACAACCCCGGTAAAAACCAGCATGATCGGCAACTTGTCCCGGCCTGCCTGCGTGGCGTCTGCGTAGAGACTGTCGGAGACCGGTACCCCGGTGCCGGCATGCACCCCGGCCAGGCCGGCCCACAAAAATGCACCGGTAAAAAGTATCGGCTTGTATAATCGCTGCATTCCTTTATTAATCGGACAATTTACCGCTGATGTCAACCGAACTGCTGCGCATTGCAACCCGGAAAAGCCCGCTGGCACTGTGGCAGGCCGGGCACGTACGTGGCCGCCTGCTGGAATTGCATCCCGGACTGGAGATTGAACTGGTCACCCTGTCCACGCAGGGTGACCGGGTGCTGGACAGTCCGCTGGCGAAGATCGGTGGCAAGGGACTGTTCGTCAAGGAGCTGGAACAGGGCATGCTGGACGGCAGTGCCGACATTGCGGTGCACTCCATGAAGGATGTGCCCGCCGAGTTACCCGAAGGGCTGGGGCTGGGCGCGCTGCTGGAGCGCGAGGACCCGCGCGATGCCTTCGTCTCCAATGAATACGCATCAATCGATGACTTGCCCGAAGGTGCGCGAGTGGGAACATCCAGCCTGCGCCGGCAGTGCCAGCTGCGGGAGCGGCGGCCCGACCTGCAGATTTCCGACCTGCGCGGCAATGTGGGTACGCGCCTCGGGAAACTCGATAACGGCGATTACGCTGCCATTGTGCTGGCCTGCGCCGGGTTGCAGCGCCTGGGAATGGAGGCGCGCATTACCCGGGCGCTGGCACCGGAAGAAATGCTGCCGGCGATTGCGCAGGGCGTCATCGGCATCGAATGCCGGCTGGATGATGCCAGGGTGCGTGAGCTGCTGCAGCCGCTGAACCATCCTGAAACCGGGTACCGTACACAGGCGGAACGCGCCATGAATGCCACTCTTGCCGGGGGTTGCCAGGCGCCGCTGGCCGGTTTTGCCGAGCTGCGCCATGACTTCCTGGAGCTGCGCGGCCTGGTAGGCTGGCCGGATGGCAGCGCGATCATTCGTGGCGAGATCAGTGGCGCGGCCACTGCGGCGGAAGACCTGGGCCGGCAACTGGCGGAACAATTGCTGGCCGCCGGCGCCCGGCCGATTCTCGATGCGCTGCTGGCCGATCACTGATAGTCATGAGCGCACACGCTGAGTTGCACGGACTGCGTGTGCTGGTGACCCGTCCCGCCGGGCAGGCGGAACGGCTCTGCAAGCTCATCGATGCCGCCGGGGGCGAGGCGTTTTGCCTGCCGGCCATCGACATCCTCGATCCGGTGGACAGCTATCATCTGGAACGCGTGATGGCGTCTCTTGCCAACTACGACCTTGCGGTCTTCATCAGCGTCAACGCCGTTACCCGGGGTCTGGACGTTATCAGTGCGCACGGCGAATGGCCGGCCAACGTGCGTATCGCCACCGTCGGGGTGCGCTCGGCCGAGGCGTTGACGCCTTACGGTCTGAGTGCGGAGCTGGTGCCCGGTCAGCGCTTCAGTAGCGAGGGCCTGCTGGTACTCGATGAGCTGCAGGACCTGCGCGGCCAGCGTGTAGTGATCTTCCGCGGCAACGGCGGGCGCGCATACCTGCATGACACGCTGGTGGAGCGCGGCGCCGAGGTGGACTACGTCGAGGTGTACCGGCGCGCCTGCCCGGTGGTCGATCCACAGGAAATCCTGCCCTACTGGCAACCCGGCGTACTGGACATCATTACCATCACCAGCAACGAGACGCTGCAGAACCTGTTCGACATGGCCGGCATCGAGGGCCAGCTACTGCTGCAGGAAATCCCCCTGCTGGTGGTTAGTGAGCGCCAGGCGCAGCTTGCGAAGCAGCTGGGTTTCACGCAGGAACCGGTGTACGCGGAACATGCAAGCGATGAGGCAATCGTGAAGGCATTGAAGGATTATAATCTCGCGCTTAGACGCAGTGAAAAAAACCATTAGCCACAGAGGTCACAGAGTA
>JAUVNM010000099.1 GCA_030599705.1 Gammaproteobacteria bacterium | reverse complement strand
GCAGGTTCGAATCCTGCCGGGCGCGCCATCTTCGATGGCAGACAGTTGTTAGCAGGTTAATGGTGGGCGTAGCTCAGTTGGTAGAGCCCTGGATTGTGATTCCAGTCGTCGTGGGTTCGAGTCCCATCGTCCACCCCAATCGGGGCCGTTAGCTCAATTGGCAGAGCAGTGGACTCTTAATCCATTGGTTGAAGGTTCGATTCCTTCACGGCCCACCAAATCCAGCGCCCGCTTCAAAAGCGGGCTTTTTGTTGGCGATATCGCCCGTGTGGGGCTTTCATTTTTCGGTTTCCCCGTAACGCCAACCCGGATCCCTGTACATCGCAGGGTGGGAATGACAATTCAGGGGTGCGCTGACCGAAGATAAGCCGTTATAATTGCTATGATATCAGTCAGCGTATCACTCATGAGCCGCGGGCTTTGCGAAAGTGGCGGAATTGGTAGACGCGCTGGCTTTAGGTGCCAGTGGGGGAACCCGTGAGAGTTCGAGTCTCTCCTTTCGCACCAATAATATTTATATATACTACAAATAGTTATCTACAAAACAACAGCCATGCGCAGGGATGGAGCAATCCAGTCCGCTGGTGATTATAGTTGAGGTGAATACATGCAAGTATCGGTTGAAAACACAGGTGGGCTGGAACGCCGGATGATAGTGCAGGTCCCTGCCGAACGCATTGACCAGGAAGTGACCTCCCGTTTGCAATCAATGAAGTCGTCGATACGACTGGATGGTTTCCGACCGGGCAAGGTGCCGCTACAGGTGGTCGAGAAAAAGTACGGTACCCAGGTGCGCCAGGAAGTCATCGAACAGGTGATCAACTCAACCCTTCATGAGGCGCTGACGCAGGAAAATATCCGGCCGGCCGGTGAACCCACGATTACTCCGAAGCAGGCCAATCCGGGTGAGGAACTGGAATTCGTTGCAACCTTTGAAATATTCCCTGAAATAGAAGGCCGTCTTAATTACGATTTCAGCATCACCAGGTCGATAGTGGAGATTGGCGAGGCCGACATCACAGCCATGCTGGAAAAACTTCGCTCACAGCGGGCTACCGGCAGTATTGTGTCCCGGAAGGCGCAAACCGGTGACCAGGTTGTCATCGATTTTGAGGGTACCATCGATGGCAACCCCTTTGCAGGGAACAAGGGAGAACAGGCGCCGGTTGTGCTCGGATCAGACTCCATGATTCCCGGCTTTGAAGACCAGCTGATTGGTGTGTCAGCTGGTGATGAAATATCCATCAGCATCACTTTTCCGGAAGACTACCCGGCCGGTGACGTGGCCGGCAAGGCCGCTGAATTCAAGGTCACGGTGCATTCCGTATCCGAGATGGTCCTGCCTGAACTGGATGATGACTTTGCGCGCGCCTTCGGCATGGAAGACAAGGGCCTTGAGGGTCTGAAAGCGGAAGTCACCAATAACATGCAACGCGAACTGAATTCAATCGTTGCAGCCGACCTGAAAGAGCAGGTATTTTCCGGACTGCTGGACAATAATCCTGTTGAAGTACCGCGCAACCTGATTGATGGTGAGGTGGCTGAGTTGCAGTCGCAACAGGACACTCCGGGTGCCGCTACAGCGCAACTCGAGGCCAGCGCCGAACGCCGGGTAAAACTGGGTGTGCTGGTCTCCGAGGTCATCAAGCAGAACCAGCTTCAGGTTGACCCGGATCGGGTCCGGGAAGCGGTGGAGACGGTGGCTGCCTCCTACGAAAATCCTGAAGAGGTTATCCAGCATTACTACGGCAGCCAGGAGATCCTCGCTGGCGTACAGCAAGCTGTTATGGAAGACCAGGTGGTTGACTGGGTCCTTGAGAACGCCGGCCTGGAAATACAGGATGAGCAGACCACATTTGACGCACTGGTCGAAGCGGCCAAGCAATCTAAAGGATAGCAGCCCATGACCGATAAAAATCCCATGAATGGTGCGCTGGATACACAGGCCCTGAACCTCATCCCGATCGTCATCGAACAGACGGCCCGGGGCGAGCGTTCCTACGATATCTATTCACGCCTCCTGAAAGAGCGCGTGATTTTTATAGTCGGACCGGTTGAGGACTACATGGCAAATGTGGTTGTAGCCCAGTTGCTGTTTCTGGAATCTGAAAACCCGGACAAGGATATACACCTGTACATCAATTCACCGGGAGGTTCGGTAACCGCCGGGCTCGCGGTCTACGACACCATGCAATTCGTCAAGCCCGATATCAATACCATGTGTATCGGGCAGGCCGCGAGCATGGGTGCGCTGCTGCTTGCGGGCGGTACCACGGGCAAGCGTGTCTGCCTGCCGCATTCACGCATGATGATTCACCAGCCGCTGGGTGGATTTCAGGGACAGGCAACGGATATTGATATTCACGCGCGCGAGATTCTGCTCATCCGGGAGAAACTCAACCAGATCCTTTCTCACCATACGGGGAAACCGCTGGAACGCATCCAGAAGGATACGGAACGTGATAATTTTATGGGTGCTGAAGATGCCGTGGAATATGGCCTGATTGACCAGATTATCCAGCAGCGTGAGACCGGGGAGAAAACCCGGTAACCCGGGGGAACCAGGCAGGAAACCCGGTTGTCCCAGTTACTGGAAGTACGGCCAGATGCGCAGGGCCTCTCAAACCCGGCCAGCCAGCCGGTTAAAACCGCTCACAGAAGACAGAAGGGGTTGATTTATAATAACAAGTAGTGGTAAAACCGGTGTTGAAGGCATATTCACAGGCATGAGGACAGAATATGAGCAACGATAGAAGCGGTAAGAGTGACGACGGTAAGCTGCTCTACTGCTCTTTTTGCGGCAAGAGTCAACATGAGGTACGCAAGCTGATTGCGGGACCTTCCGTTTTTGTATGTGACGAATGCGTTGAACTCTGTAATGACATCATCCGGGAAGAAATGCAGGAGAAAACCACCGGTGATGGTGACCAGCTGCCCAAGCCCCAGGAAATCAACGAAGTTCTCATGGAATATGTGATTGGCCAGGACCGCGCCAAGAAAATTCTCGCGGTTGCGGTTTATAATCACTACAAGCGGCTGGATGCAGGCCTCAAGAAAGACGATGTTGAACTTTCCAAAAGCAACATCCTGCTGATCGGACCAACCGGCACGGGCAAGACATTACTGGCCGAAACCCTGGCCCGCCTGCTCAACGTACCATTCACCATCGCTGACGCCACCACGCTGACAGAGGCAGGCTATGTTGGCGAGGACGTCGAAAACATTATCCAGAAACTGCTGCAGAAATGTGATTACGACGTTGACAAGGCACAAACCGGAATCGTCTATATCGATGAAATCGACAAGATCTCGCGCAAATCAGACAATCCCTCGATTACCCGTGACGTATCCGGCGAGGGTGTCCAGCAGGCCCTGCTCAAGCTGATCGAGGGCACGATTGCATCGGTGCCGCCACAGGGTGGCCGCAAGCACCCGCAACAGGAATTTCTGCAGGTCGATACTTCGAATATCCTGTTCATCGTTGGTGGTGCGTTCTCCGGTCTCGACAAGATCATCCGCAGCCGTTCGGAAACCGGCGGAATCGGTTTCTCGGCAGAAGTCCGCAGCAAGGATGAAGAGGCCCGGCTTGGCGAGATCCTGTATGAGGTGGAACCCGAGGACCTGATTAAATACGGTCTGATCCCCGAATTTGTGGGCAGGCTTCCGGTCGTGGCGACCCTTGAAGAACTCGATGAAGATGCTTTGGTTAAGATCCTTACCGAACCGAAGAACGCGCTCACCAAGCAATACGCCAAGCTGTTTGACATGGAAGGCTGCGAAATCGAGTTTCGTGATGACGCCCTCATTTCCATTGCCCGCAAGGCCATGGAACGGAAAACCGGTGCGCGCGGTCTGCGCACCATCCTCGAGCAGGTACTGCTCGATACCATGTACGATCTTCCCTCGCTCGATAACGTCAGAAAAGTGGTCATTGATGACGGTGTAATCGAGGGCAATTCCAAGCCGTACCTGATTTTTGACGCTCCGGAACCCATAGCGGTTTCCGAGTAATCAAGCAATATTCATATAAATCACCAGGATAGGTGTATTTTCAGGTTACCCCGTGGGGGTGGCATGCTCCTTGCTGTAGTTTAATTGCCCGTCAAGAAAAATGGTTGAAGTGTGACTATGTGCACCCCATATTGATAACTCCGGGTGCACGGCGCTACCCGGTTATTCTGACAGGCAGGCCACCGGGGATTCATGGTTCTGGACTGACGGTTATTTGACGGCCGACCAATGACAACCCGATATACAATTCAAATCAGCAATGGATGGGGACTGACATGACAGATGAAACTACGAATGCCGTACCGGTCTTGCCGTTAAGGGACGTAGTCGTATACCCGCACATGGTTATCCCGTTGTTCGTCGGCCGCGAGAAATCAATCAACGCCCTCGACTCCGCCATGCAGCAAGACAAGAAAATCCTGCTGGTTGCCCAGAAAAATGCCGAAATCGATGACCCGTCTGCAGATGACATCCATGAAATAGGAACACTGTCCACGATCCTGCAACTGCTCAAACTGCCGGACGGAACCGTCAAGGTTCTCGTGGAAGGCGCAGAACGCGCACGTATCAGTTCGTTTGAATCACTTGACACGTTTTTCACAGCCAATATCGACATCCTGCAGCCCCGTGAAGAGGAAGAGGAAAAAGAACTCGAAGTCCTGACCCGCTCGTTACTGGCCATGTTTGACCAGTACGTCAAGCTAAACAAGAAAGTGCCACCGGAAATTCTTACCTCGCTTTCCGGGATCGACGAGCCTGGACGGCTGGCGGATACCATTGCCGCCCACATGTCACTCAAGCTGGACGAAAAACAGAAGATCCTCGAAATCGAAAGTTGCCGTGAACGCCTCGAACGCCTGATGGGCCTGATCGAGGGTGAAATTGACATTATGCAAATCGAGAAACGCATTCGCGGCCGCGTGAAGCAGCAGATGGAAAAGAGCCAGCGCGAGTACTACCTGAATGAACAAATGAAGGCCATCCAGAAGGAACTGGGTGACATGGAAGATGCGCCCAATGAACTCGAGGAGTTGCAGCAGAAAATAGACAAGGCCGGTATGAGCAAGGAGGCCATGGAGAAGGCGACATCCGAAATCAACAAGCTGAAGATGATGTCGCCGATGTCAGCGGAAGCCACCGTTGTCAGAAACTATATTGACTGGCTTGTCAGTGTCCCCTGGAAAAAACGCTCCAAGACCCGCCATGATCTTGCTGCTGCCGAAGCCGTGCTCGAGGAAGATCATTACGGACTCGAGAAGGTGAAGGAACGCATCCTCGAATACCTTGCTGTGCAGCAGCGTGTCAAGAAACTCAAGGGTCCCATCCTGTGCCTGGTAGGGCCTCCCGGTGTCGGCAAGACATCGCTGGGCCGGTCGATTGCACGGGCCACGAACCGCAAATTTACCCGCATGTCGCTCGGCGGGGTGCGCGATGAAGCGGAAATCCGCGGCCATCGCCGGACCTATATCGGTTCATTACCGGGGAAAATCGTACAGAACCTCTCCAAGGTTGGCGTCAGGAACCCGCTGTTCCTGCTGGACGAGCTTGACAAGATGTCCATGGATTTCCGCGGTGACCCGTCCTCGGCACTGCTGGAGGTACTGGACCCGGAACAAAACAACTCGTTCAATGACCACTATCTTGAAGTTGATTTTGACCTCTCGGATGTCATGTTTGTGGCCACGGCCAACACGCTCAATATTCCGGCACCGTTGCTGGATCGCATGGAGGTCATCCGGATTCCGGGTTACACGGAAGACGAGAAGATCAACATTGCAATGCGTTACCTGGTGCCGAAGCAGATAAAGGACAATGGTCTCAAGGACAAGGAAATCCTGATAAGCCAGAATGCGATTCGCGACATTGTCCGTTACTACACCCGTGAAGCCGGTGTCCGTAACCTGGAACGCGAGATCTCCAAGATTTGCCGCAAGGTTGTCAAGGAACTGGTACTAAAGGAGCGCGACCGGAAAATTTCGGTTACACCCCGCAACATAGACAAGTACCTTGGCGTCAAGCGCTTTCGCTACGGTCTCGCGGAAGAACGTGACCAGGTTGGCCAGGTCACCGGTCTTGCCTGGACCGAGGTTGGCGGCGAACTGCTGACCATCGAGTCAACCATCGTGACCGGTAAGGGCAAGATGATTCACACCGGCCAGCTGGGTGATGTCATGAAAGAGTCCATTCAGGCGGCAACCACGGTGGTTCGCAGCCGCGCCGCGATGCTTGGGATCGATCCGGAGTTCTACCAGAAATACGATATCCACGTTCATGTGCCGGAAGGCGCCACACCCAAGGACGGCCCGAGTGCCGGCGTGGGCATGTGCACGGCACTCGTCTCCGCGTTGACAGATATACCGGTACGTGCCGATGTCGCCATGACGGGTGAAATCACCCTTCGAGGCGAGGTTCTGCCGATCGGCGGCCTGAAGGAAAAACTGCTTGCGGCGCATCGTGGTGGTATTTCTATCGTCCTGATTCCGGAAGAAAATCGCAAGGATCTCACGGAAATACCGAAGAACGTCAAGGATAAGCTGGATATCCGGCCGGTTAGATGGATCGACGAAGTGCTCCAGGTCGCCCTGACACATCAACCGGTACCACTACCGGAAGAGGCCGGCAAGGCGCAGGAAGG
>JAUVNM010000251.1 GCA_030599705.1 Gammaproteobacteria bacterium | reverse complement strand
GTGGAGGGCCGGCTGGTCATACCGGAACGCATTATCACCGATGTCATTACCGGGGGCACACGGCGCTTCGACAAGGGCGGAGAGGTTTTCTACGACCAGATTTCCGCCCTGCACAAGTCGGTGCGCGGCTCAAACCCGGATGCCGCACTCTACTGGCTGGTGCGCATGCTCGACGGTGGCTGCGACCCGCTGTATATTGCGCGCCGCGTGGTGCGCATGGCCTCCGAAGATATCGGCAACGCCGACCCGCGCGCCCTGACTCTCGGCCTCGCCGCATGGGATGTACAGGAACGCCTGGGCAGCCCCGAGGGTGAACTGGCGCTGGCACAGGCGGTGGTCTACATGGCCTGCGCCGCCAAGAGCAATGCGGTCTATGCCGCGTATCATGCCGCCCGCCGTGATATCCGCGATCACGGCTCGCTCGAGGTACCGGTACACCTGCGCAATGCACCGACCAGGCTCATGAAAGAACTGGGTTACGGCAAGGCCTACCGCTACGCGCATGACGAACCGGACGCTTATGCTGCGGGAGAAACCTATCTTCCCGAAGGCATGCCGGAACCGGAATATTACCAGCCGGTCCCCCGTGGACTGGAGATCAAAATTGCCGAGAAGCTCGCGCGCCTGCGGGCGCTGGACCGTAATTACCGGAAGTCCTGAATTAAACGTTCCCCGCGGGGCGCGGGTCCTACAAATATCGTAGGACCGGCCCCCGGCCGGGAATGTAACAATTCCCCGCGGGGCGCGGGTCCTACAGGTGGTGTACCATTAGCGCCCATGTTTGACGGGATAGTCGCATGACGCAGGTACTGGCCATCGCAACCGGCGGCGCTATCGGCGCACTGCTGCGCTACTGGACATCGCTCGCGGTCCACAGCAGGCTGGGAGCCGGCTTTCCCTACGGCACCCTGACAGTGAACGTCATCGGCAGTCTGCTCATGGGGTTCCTGTTTATCTGGTTTACAGACCGTCTGGCCATGGGGCCCGCCGTGCGCGGCTTCCTGTTTATCGGTGTACTGGGCGCCTTCACCACGTTTTCGACGTTTTCACTTGAAACCCTGAACCTGATAGAGTCCGGGCAGCCCGGCAAGGCCGTCCTGAATGTCGCCATCAGCGTGATTGCCTGCGTGACGGCCGCAGGGCTCGGCGTACTGGCAGCGAGACAACTATGAATACACTGGATATCACCTTTGTACGGATTTACCTGACCGAAGGGGAAGGGCGCATGGAGCACTTGCTCAAGCGCCTGCACGACGAGGAACAGGTCCAGGGCGTGACCGTGTTCCGCGGCATCAGCGGTTTCGGCAAGTCCGGCAAACTGCATTCCTCCTCGCTGCTGGACATGTCGCTTGATCTGCCGCTGGTAATCGAGTTTTTCGACGTACCCGAAAAGGTCGACAGCATCCTCGAGCATATCCGCAAGGACGTCGATCCTGGACATATCGTCAGCTGGGCGGGTTCGCTGGTCGTGTAACCATATGCTCGACCCGAAACTGCTCAGGAACGACCTCGAACATGTCACCGCGCAACTGGCGCGCCGCGGTTTCACTATCGACACGGCCGAACTGCAGTCCCTGGAGACACGCCGCAAGGAGATCCAGGCCCGCACCCAGCAATTACAGGCAGAGCGCAACAGCCGTTCCAAAGGTATCGGCAAGGCCAAGGCGGCCGGCGAGGATATCGCCCCGCTGCTGCAGGAAGTAGCAGGCCTCGGCGACCAGCTCAAGGCTGCCGGGGAGGAACTGGCCGGACTACAGTTTACATTGAACAGCATTCTCATGGGGATACCGAACATCCCGCATGAGTCGGTCCCCGGGGGCAAGGGGGAGGAAGACAATCCCGAGATCCGCCGCTGGGGCGAACCGGCCGACTTCGATTTCGAAGTCAAGGACCACGTCGACCTCGGCGAGCAACTTGGCCTGCTGGATTTCCAGACCGCGGCCAAAATTTCCGGTTCGCGCTTCTGTGTCATGCAGGGACCGCTCGCACGTCTGCAGCGTGCACTGACCCAGTACATGCTGGACACGCACACCCGCGATCATGGTTACACCGAAATCTACGTGCCGTACCTCGTCAATGCCGACAGCCTGCGCGGTACCGGGCAGTTGCCCAAGTTCGAGGAAGACCTGTTCGCGACCGGCGGGGAATCCGGGTACTACCTGATCCCGACAGCGGAAGTTCCGGTTACCAATCTCGCCCGCGGTGAAATTATCGAGGCCGATGCCTTACCCCGGCGTTATGTTGCCCATACCCCGTGCTTTCGCTCCGAGGCCGGCTCCTACGGCAAGGACACCCGCGGCATGATCCGCCAGCACCAGTTCGAGAAAGTCGAGCTGGTACAGCTGGTGCGCCCGGAAGATTCCTATGCTGCGCTGGAGCAACTGACCGGGCACGCGGAAACCATCCTGCAGCAGCTGGAACTGCCATACCGGGTGGTGGCCCTGTGTACCGGCGACATCGGTTTCTCGGCAGCCAAGACCTATGATCTCGAAGTATGGCTGCCCGGACAGCAGCGCTACCGGGAAATTTCCTCCTGCAGCAACTTCGAGGACTTCCAGGCACGCCGCATGCAGGCGCGCTGGCGCAACCCGGAAACCGGGAAACCCGGGCTGCTGCATACCATCAACGGCTCGGGACTCGCAGTCGGCCGGGCCCTGGTTGCGGTGATGGAAAATTATCAGCAGACCGACGGCTCCATCCGTGTACCGGCCATACTGCAGGACTACATGGGCGGTATCGATGTTATTCGACCCGGTTAAAACGGAGGGTACCCGGATGATGAAGTTCATTAGCAGAAATATTCTTGCCGGGCTGGCGGCCATCCTGCCGGTCGTGTTGACTGTTTACCTCCTGTACTGGTTTGCGGTCACTGCGGAGACCGCACTTGGCGGGATGATCCGCCTGTTCCTTCCCGAGACCATGTACTGGCCCGGCATGGGACTGGTCGCCGGGCTGCTGGTCGTGTTCGTGCTGGGGCTACTGATGCATGCCTACGTTTTCCAGCGCCTGTTTGCCAGCGGCGAGCGACTGCTGTACCGCATGCCGCTGATCAAGACCGTGTACCGCGCCATTCGCGATTTTTTTGATTATTTCTCGCCGTCGAGCAAGCAGGAATTCGAGCAGGTCGTGGCGGTGAACATCGGCGCTACCGGGATGCAGGTGGTCGGCTTTGTCACCCAGGCCATCCCGGAACGACTGCCGGAAGATTTCAGGGGCGAGGACAGTATCCTGGTCTACCTGCCATTGAGCTACATGATCGGGGGCTACGCGGTGCTGATGCCGCGCAGCGCGGTGCGGCCGCTGAACATGAGCATGGAGGAGGCGATGCGCTTTATCCTGACCGCTGGCATGACAGGATCTGCCGCGCATTCAGGGACTGGCGGTGACTGATACCTGTTGCGCCATAAAAGTGTCCTTCCAGGTCTTTTTCACCCAAACGGTTTCACGTACACTGCACAACAATTGAATACCCAATCCCATAATTACGGAGGAAAACTCATGTCTACTGATGCCACCCAATGCCGAAGATTTGGTGCAGCGGCGCTGATCTCCACGCTGGCACTACTGATGCTGCTGGGCGCCGGTTGCTCGGAAAAGGAAACCACGGCCCCCGAGGAAGCTGCACCGGCGCAAGCACCCGCCGCTGAGCCGGATGAACCACAAGCCGCCACCGACAAGCCGGCTGAC
>JAUVNM010000181.1 GCA_030599705.1 Gammaproteobacteria bacterium | reverse complement strand
TGTTCCACTCGATGCCCTGGAACCATTGCGGCCCGAATGGCATCTTCATCGGCATGGCCGGGTTGCCCAGCGGGCTGTTGCCGGGTTTCAGGTCCTTTTTTAGCAGCGCCAGTCCGTAGAAGGTAAAGAACATGGTGGCATTCCAGCCCATGGCGGCGGCGGTTGATGCCATGATAAAAGGCGGATAGGCCCAGTCCAGGGTGCCCTTGGTGACCATGATCGAAAGTCGTGGTGTATCGCCATTACTGCGTTCCGCCATCTTTTCTTCAAAGCGTTGATCAAACCATGAATTGAGTTCGTCGGTCGTCATACGGAGCTCCTTATTGCGGTTGATGGATCGTGAAAACAAGCATACGGTTTCCCTTCAATGGATGCACCGTAAAAATCGTAGGGATAAGAATAGTTGATAGAACCGGAATGTGTAGTGACAGAGAGGGCATTTTTCGAGTCGGCTGCCTGCCATCCCGTTTTATTGGCATGGCGCCGGAGGGTGGCCCGCGGCGATTTCCCGCAGTTTCGGGATTTCCAGTTCGGCCGCATCGGCCTGTTGCAGGGCCCGGGCGAGGCGGGCCGGGGCACTGCGGCCCATGCACTTGTGCCCCGGGTCACCGTCAAAGGCCTTCAGCATGGCGGCAATCAGTTCTTCCGGTACGAAGGAGTGCCCGGTCAGGGATTCCTGGATCCGGATCACCTCGCGGGCAATGGTGTTCATCAGGTCTGGATGCCCGCTGCGCAGTTCGTCGACCGTGCCGCCGGTCACCAGGCCGGCGCAATTGGTGGTGACGATGTACACGTTTTTCACGACCAGTTCGAACAGCAGTGCCTGTGCATCCGGCAGCACGCACACCGGAATATCAATGCTGCGCAGGCACTTGCAGATCAGTTCCGCCGCGGGTCCGAAGACCGGTGACGGGATCAGCACCTTGACGTCCTGCCCCGGCTTTTTTTCGAACCAGACGGAGATGACCGTGGGCTGGGGAAAGCCGTATTGCTGCCAGTCGTGCGGCAGCAGTTCGTTCTGCAGCAAGCCGATGCGCCGGAACCAGGCCGATGGCAGGTTCTCGAGCACGGCATGCAGATCGTTTTCTGCGACAGCAACCAGCACCAGTTCGGGCGAGGGCAGGCGCCGCGCGGTTTCGGCAAGGTTCGACTGGCGGGTGACGGGGTGGACCGGGTAGCCGGCGCGCAGGCAGCCGCGGGCGAACACGCCGCCCATTTCACCGATACCGACAACAACAACGGGAGATTTCATTTTGCGTTTTTCTTGGTTATGGTGATGGTACGCGTGATTATAGCGTATTGACTGGAACGGTTTCCCCTATGCCATTCTTCGAAAAATATTTCGCCGGTTCCATTGTTCTGTCGTTTGTTCTGTGGTGCGGGTCTCCCGTGTCTGCCGCCATCACGGTGATCGACGATGCCGGGCGGCAGGTAACACTCGCACGGCCGGCGCAGCGCATTATCAGCCTCGCACCCAATATCACCGAGCTGGTGTTTGCCGCCGGTGCCGGTGACCGGCTGGTCGGTGTTGCGGAATACAGCGACTACCCGGAGGCGGCGCGTGCTGTCCGGCGTATCGGCGGGGGCAATGGACTCGACCTGGAAGCGATCATGGCACTTGCTCCGGACCTCGTTATTGCCTGGCAGAGCGGCAACCCGTCGCAAGCGGTAACACGCCTGCAGGCGCTGGGTCTCACGGTGTTCATTTCGGAGCTGCGCCACCTGCCGGACATACCGGACAGTCTGCGCCGGTTCGCGCGGCTGGCAGGGACCGGTGCGGCTGCCGCCCGGCAGGTCAGCGACTTCGAGCAACACTATGAACAGTTAAACAGGCGTTATAGCGGGCGGGCGCCGGTCCCGGTATTTTACCAGGTCTGGGAGCGGCCACTGATGACCGTGAATGGCCAGCACCTGATCAGTGATGTTATTCGTCTGTGTGGCGGGCGCAATGTGTTTGCCGGACTGCCGGCCCTGGCGCCGCAGATAAGCACGGAAGCGGTACTCGCCGCAAATCCCGAAGTAATCGTTGCGGGCAGCGGCAGCGGCAGCGAACCGACAGCAGTTGCCCTTGCGCGCTGGCGGCGTTGGCCGGGGCTGGCCGCAGCGGCCGATGGCCACCTGTTCGTTATTGATCGTGATCTGCTGGTGCGTCCTACACCGCGCATTCTGCAGGGTGCAGAACAGCTATGTACGTTACTGGACGAGGTGCGCGCCGGGAAGTAGCTCTGATTCCACTACGCTTCATCCGGGTTACGGACTGCGGGCTAATAAGTACGGATGTTAACCGCGGTCGTGTTCCCAGCACACGTCCGCAACCCCGGCCACCTTGTTTAGATGACGCGCCATGACGAATAGCAGGTCGGACAGGCGGTTCAGGTATTGCAAGGTAACCTCGTTGACGGGTTCGGCCTTGCCCAGTGAATAGACCCGGCGTTCGGCACGGCGGCAGACGCTGCGCGCATGGTGGCAGGTGGCCGCCGCCGCGCAGCCGCCGGGCAGGATGAATTCCTTCAGGGGTTCAAGCCCGCTGTTCAGTTCGTCAAGGACCGATTCCAGGAACATCACCCGGTCGGCCGTGATGACCAGTTGTCCGGGCAGGCACAGTTCACCACCGACATCGAACAGGCTGTGCTGGACCGTCGTCAGGGTGGCTTGATCAGGCTCCGGCAGCTTGTGTACCAGCAGCTGTCCGATCAGGCAGTTGAGTTCATCGACGCAGCCAATGGCCTCGATGCGCAGGTGATCCTTGGCGATGCGGCTGCCGTCACCCAGGCCGGTGGTGCCGTCATCCCCGGTACGCGTGTAGATTTTCGAAAGTCGATTGCCCATGCTATTCGGATCGGCTGATTGTCTCGCTTACTGTTGCGGGGCAGCGCCGGAATTGTCACGAGATGGTGATGCACCGGCTTCCCGTTTCATCTCCTGGATGAAGGGCCGCGGGACACTTGAAGCCAGGCGGAGAGAACTGTATGACTTGTTATTGCAGGTGTCAAGAACCGGATAAAAAGGGTCGGGGAAAAAAGGTTAGTACCCTTCTGCTTCCCAATTATCAGGCAGGAGCTTGAGGATCATGAATGAGATAAAGTCAGTCAGTTTCCTGGGTATATTGCCGATGGTGTGTTTGCGGCCGCGTTTCAACCGAATCAGGGCAAGGCTTATGTTGTCACCTTCATCGCCGCCGCGATTCTTTGCGCGCTCTACCAGTCGGGCGGCGCAATCATCTTCAAATGACTGCTTCTTCAGGTATGCAAGGACTTCTTCCGGTTCCACATAGGACCAGAAACCATCACTGCAGAGGATAAAAAGCTCGTCGTTTACTGCTGCATCGGCGTCGAGGTCAGGGTCCGGTGTATTACTTCCACCCAGGCACATGTAGAGTTGATTCTGCATGCTGCTGGTGGCTGCCTCGTCTGCGCTCATGTCTCCGCGATCCACCATGAGTTGCACCACGGAGTGATCACACGTCTGCTGCTGCAGCTTGTCGTTGCTGAAGTGATACAGGCGGCTGTCTCCTACATGTGCCCAGTAGGCCTCATTGCCACTCAGGTAGAGCAGGACGCACGTGCTTCCGGGAGAGCGTTGCTCATTAGTACCCAGGGCGTTGATTGCATTATGCGAATCAATACACAGTTTCCTGAGAAATGATACCGGATCAGGGTCCCGGCCGTTGTTGAAATGACGCCTGGCGGTTTCAACGACCGTTTTCGAGGCCAGTGCACCGCCCTCGTGTCCGCCCATGCCATCGGCAACGATTATCAGGTGACTGTCATCGATATCCGAGCTCAGGAGGTCAATGGAGTCCTGTTGTTCGTTGCGGCCACCGATATCCGAGGCTATGCTGAATTGCCATGACATGGTCTAGCTTTCCCCGTTTCGTGTTGTTTGCTGTTGTAACATAAATATTCCAGGACACTACTGCCGCGACAGTCGATTGCTGTTCGCACCAGCTGATGGCATGGTGCTCTCAAGCTTGAGCAGGCGCTTGTTGGCCGGGTTTACCTCGAGGCCGGTATAAACATACTCCCTGGCCTTGCGGTAGGAACCCTTGTTCATTGCCCACTCGACGAGATCGGCATAGATCTCTGCAATCTCGGCAACACCTTGTAACGCTTCCGGATTATTCGGGTCTTCTTCCAGAATTTTCCGGTAGTAGTAATAGGCGTTGTCCTTCTCCGGCGTAGCGAAGCGCAACAGCCTGCGTGCCTGCCTGGCCTTCGAGAGATAATTCCTGTGCTCGGGGCTGTGGCTGGCCGCTGCCTGTGTAATGTTCCCGGTTTCCGGTGCGGAAACTACGGATGTCCTGAGATTGAGAAGACCCATTGCAATGACAAACGTTACAACCAGGGCGCCGACGATAAAGGCGGTGCTGTTGTTTGTCAGGGTCATGCCCAGTCTGGGAAGTACCGATGCTGTACCGCCAGTTGCGCTATTGAACGTGCCGGCCACGTGCTTGTCGAAACCGGTGATGGCAGGATGCATCTTCCTCCTTGCGGGTATTTCAGGGTTATAGCTGCGCAGCTCCTGTATGAAATCAACCATTTCACCAGCCGTGTTGAACCGGTCATTACGGTCCTTGGCAATCATCCGTTCAATGAGTTCCTGGTAGTCGGCCAGCTCAGGAGGGAGTGTCGGAACCGGGTTGCTGAGGTGTGCAATGATGGTTTCCATGTAGGAATCACCCTCAAAGGGTTTTA
>JAUVNM010000264.1 GCA_030599705.1 Gammaproteobacteria bacterium | reverse complement strand
CCTCGGATTCCTGCTCCTGCTCCCCGGAAGACTCCTCGGATTCCTGTTCCTGCTCCCCGGAAGACTCCTCCGATTCCTCTTCCTGCTCCCCGGAAGACTCCTCGGACTCCTCTTCCTGTTCTTCCTGTTCTTCCTGCTCCTCTTCCTGCTGCTCCTCGAGTTCCTCCTCCTGCAGCTCTTCGGTCAGGGACTGTTCCAGCATTCGCTTTGCCAGCGACAGGTTGTGCAAAGTGTCTGCGTCGCTCGCGCGCAGTGCCAGGGATGCCTCGTAGGCCTCGACGGAGCCCTCGTAGTCACTGCGTTTGTAACGGGTGTTACCAAGGTTGTAGAGGGCGTCCGCCTTGACCTCTCCACGCTCGACGCTTGCGAAGGCCTCACCGGCATCCGTATAACGGCCGGCACGATAGAGTGCGACGCCACGACG
Organism: Gammaproteobacteria bacterium; assembly: GCA_030599705.1. Classification (GTDB taxonomy): domain Bacteria; phylum Pseudomonadota; class Gammaproteobacteria; order UBA9214; family UBA9214; genus SZUA-186. Next base: position 3,078 of record JAUVNM010000264.1, on the reverse strand, counting down.
GTAGGCATCGGTGAACTCATCAGCCGCGTCGCTGTATTCACCCTGCTCAAATTTCTGCACCGCTTGCTGTTCCGGGTTCTTGAACCATGCCGCATCGACGGCTGTGGTGCCGAGCAGACAGAAAAGCAGGACGCCTGTCCGGTTCCCGCGGAACCAGCCTGCAGTCCCGGTTGTTCCGGTAGCGGTCATGCGTTGCGTGGCCGGTATCCCGGCAGGGTGCGGCGAAACAGCGGTAACAACAGTACCAGGGCCAACCCGGCAAGCCAGTAAAAGCGTTCATTCCATACCCGGGTCTGTTCGTCCCGGTCGGTACCGGGCAAGGCCTGTGCCTTCACTTCGGCGAGGATCCTCTTGGTATCGCCCTCGCGGTAATCGGCACGCTGGTAGAGGCCGTTGCCGGCCGTTGCCAACGATTGCAGCAGTGGTTCATTGAGCGCTGAGATCACCGGCTGGCCGGTCCGGTTCATAATCCACAGTTTTCCCCGACCCGGGCCGGGGACCGCGTCGCCCTCCGGTGTGCCGACACCCAGTATATGTACCCGTATTCCCGCTGCAGCCAACTCCTCAAAGCGTTGTTCCAGGCCCGGCTCTTCAAAATCGCCGTCGGTAATAAGCAGCAATGAATTCACGCTTTCCGCCGGCTGGCCCGCAAGCAGTTCCTCCGCCCGGTCCAGTGCAAATAGCAGGCGACTGCCCTGGAGTCTTACCAGGCTGGTATCCAGGGCTGACAGCACCCGGTGTATCCCGTGCATGTCCTCGGTAACCGGTGAAACAACATGCGCGACGGATGCAAAGCCGATCAATCCGACCCGGATACCGCGGTTCTGATTCAGCAGATCTTCAACCTCCTGGCGCGCCCGGGCCAGCCGCGTGGGGCGCACATCCGTTACGTTCATCGACTGCGAAATATCCATCAATATCAGCAGGTTGGTTCCCGGACGGAACAACTGCACATTAGTGAAGTCCCAGCGGGGCCCGGCCATGGCCAGCACCAGCAGCGCCCACAGTCCCGCCCAGCGGGCATAGCGTTGCCACTGGGTATGCGTCGAGGCCGTTGAGCGCCCCAGCAAGTGTGGCAACAGGTGTTCATCCGCATAGCGCTGAATGCGGTCGTTGTTGCCGGCCAGGCGTCGGAACAGCAGCAGCCACACGGCAACCGGTACGTACAACAGCAGCGCCCACAGCCAGGCCGGTTGACTGAAGTGAAAGGCTGTCAGCAGTTCACCCATGCGCCCGCCCCGTCAACCAGGCCCGTGGAATGCCGTCCGGAAACAGGCCAAGCAGCAACAGCGCCAGCAGTGCCAGTCCCAGCGGCCAGCGATACAGTGGCCGGGGGATCATGACGGTACGTGATTCAGCCTGGGTTTTTTCCAGTGCGTCGATGCGCTCGTAGATCTGCTCAAGTGCATCTGTATCCGTTGCGCGGAAATACTCGCCGCCGGTTATGCCCGCAACCTCGGTCAACAATTTCTCGTCAATCTCCATCTTGACCTGGGTCATCCGGCCATCTTCCAGGTACGGCACCAGCCCCTTGCTGCCAACACCAATGGTATAGATGCGGATGCCTTCGTGGGCAGCCAGTTGTGCGGCCAGTTCCGGTGGCAGGCTGCCTTCGGTATTTTCACCATCCGTCACCAGGATCAGGATCCTGGATCCCTCGGGGCGATGGCGCAGTTTTTTCACGCCCAGACCGATGGCATCACCGATGGCCGTACCGTCACCGGCCATGCGGGCGACGATATTGTCAACCAGGTTGTAGGCGGCCTGGTTATCCAGTGTCATTGGAGACAGCACAAATGCCTGGCTGCCAAACACCACGATACCGATCCGGTCACCGTCGCGGGCCTTGATAAAGCGTCCGATGACGCCCTTGATCACGGCCATCCGGGTAACCTGCCGGCCCCCGACCGTGAAGTCCATGGCCTCCATGGAGCGCGAGGTATCGATGGCCAGCATCAGGTCATAGCCTTCGGTACGGATTTCCGTATAGGGTTCCAGCCACTGCGGGCGCATCAGGCAGGTAACCAGCGCCGCCCATAACAGTACCAGCATGAATATCTGCAGACGGCTGCCGGCATGGGTGAGTGAGCGGGAGGTGATGAATGTTGATGCAAGTCTTCCCAGTGCCGGATGTAGCAGTGTGGAACGGTCTGCATGGGTATAGGCATCCGTGGCACCGTGCGGCCGGCGCCAGAATTTCCAGATGAGCAGCGGCAACGGCAACAACAGGGCAAACCAGGGCCAGTGGAAACTAAGCACGGGTTGCACCGACTTTGCCGAAAGCGCCTGACAGCAGGCCCTTGCGCCGCTGCGACGAATCCGTTTTCTGCCCGGTGGGCCGGGAGGCATTGATCCAGCGGGTGGCCGCGCGGATCAGGGTGGCCAGATCATCACGCTCAATGGGCATCGCCGGCGGCATGTAAGGTCCCGTCAGGAGTATCTGTCCCCGTCGCTCCCAGTCAAATCCCGTGTTGTCATGCTCCATCAGCCAGTGCAGCCAGGTTGCACCCGTCAGACCGGCTGCCTCCCGGCGCCCACTGTGCACCATGGCGATACGGCGCAACAGTTCCGACAACCGGCCGGCTACCACATGCGGGTCTTCGCTGGCCAGGGCCTTTTTCAATGCGCGCAATTTACGGCGCGCATCGCCACGCCAGCCAAGCCAGCCGGCGTTGTGGATCAACCAGTATCTGACGCTGATGAACAGCAGCAGCAGACCGACAAGGCCCGCGACATACCACCAGCCGGGTGCCAGCGGCCACCACGGGACCGCATCGAGGCCGTGGATATCGCGTAACACTTTCATCCCGGTGTCCATGACTATTGCCTGCCCGCGTAGTGGCGCAGTCCGCTGATCAGCGTCCTGTGCACGTCCTCGTTGGTGCTGACCGGTATCAGGCCCAGTCCCAGCCGATAGGACAGCTGTTGCAGTTCCTCACGGCGTTGCTCCCAGTCCACGCGAAATGCCTGGCGGCCGACCTCGTTGTCGGTGTCGACTTCCAGCAGCTCGCCGGCGGCATTGGAGAAAATGACCTGCCCCATGGATGGCAGATCCCGGTCAGCCGGGTCATCGACCGG
>JAUVNM010000010.1 GCA_030599705.1 Gammaproteobacteria bacterium | reverse complement strand
TGGGGATTGACCAACGAGAGCCGCAAAATCCTGCGCGATGGTCTGACACCCGAAACCCGGGAGTATCTTGACAAGCATGGCGGTGTCTGGCTGAACGGCGACCTGCATCATCCGCATATGTCATTTACCGATGGCACCTATGACGGCCGTTACCTGTTCATGAACGACAAGGCCAACACGCGGGTGGCGCGGGTGCGTTGCGATGTCATGAAGTGCGACAAGATTACCGAGATCCCCAACGCGTCGGATATCCATGGCCTGCGGCCACAGAAGTATCAGGGTACCGGCTATATCTTCGCGAACGGCGAGCATCGTATTCCCATTCCAAATGACGGCAGTATCCTGGATGATCCGGAGAAGTATCACGCAATATTCACGGCGCTCGATGGCGATACCATGGAAGTCGCCTGGCAGGTCATCGTCGACGGCAACCTCGACAACTGTGATGCAGACTATCAGGGTCTGTATGCCTTCTCCACCTGCTACAACAGCGAGGAAGGCGTGAATCTGGCCGAGATGACTGCGAATGAGCGGGACTGGGCGGTGGTTTTCGACATCAAGCGCATCGAGGCCGGTGTCAAGGCGGGTGATTTCAAGAAGTTCGGCGGCGTAGCGGTACTCGATGGCCGCAAGGGATCGAAGTACACCCGTTACATCCCGATTCCGAACAGCCCGCATGGCTGCAATACGGCCCCGGATGGCCGTCATGTGATCATCAACGGTAAATTGTCTCCAACCGTGTCAGTGATCGATGTCACGCGCCTGCCGGATCTGTTCAATGACAAGATCAAGCCGCGCGATACCATTGTCGCCGAACCGGAGCTGGGGCTGGGGCCGTTGCATACCGCCTTTGACGGACGCGGTAATGCCTACACGACACTGTTCCTGGACAGCCAGTCAGTAAGCTGGAATATCCAGAAGGCAATCGATGCCTACAACGGCAAGGATGTCAATCCGATCATTGACAAGATCGATGTTCAGTACCAGCCGGGGCACAACCACACCTCCATGGGTGAGACCAAAGAGGCCGACGGCAAGTGGCTGGTGTCGCTCAACAAGTTCTCCAAGGACCGTTATATCAACGTCGGGCCACTGAAACCGGAGAACGAGCAGCTCATCGACATCAGCGGCAAGAAAATGCAGCTGGTGCATGACGGTCCGACCTTCGCGGAGCCGCATGATTGCATCATCGTCCGCACCGACATCGTCAACCCGAACTCGGTCTGGAAGCAGGATGATCCCATGTGGGCCGAAGCCACGGCACAGGCAAAGAAAGATGGCGTCAAGCTGTATATCGACTCCAAGGTGATTCGTGATGGTAACAAGGTGCGTGTCTACATGTGGTCGGTAGCGCCCAATTTCAGCATGGAGAAATTCACCGTGAAGCAGGGCGATGAAGTCACGCTGTATGTCAGTAACAGTGATCAGGTCGATGACCTGACTCATGGCATCACGATTGCGAACTATGGCATTGCCATGGAGATCGGTCCCCAGGCGACATCCTCGGTAACCTTCACCGCCGATCGCCCGGGAGTGCACTGGTACTACTGCCAGTGGTTCTGCCACGCGCTGCACATGGAGATGCGTGGCCGCATGCTGGTCGAACCGGCCTAGGTAACGGCTTGTCCGCAAGGGCAAAGCGGATACGCCCGGCGGTTAGCCATTGGCTGATCGCCGGGCTGTGTCTCTGTGTTCTGGCACTGCCCTGGAATGTCGCAGCGGAGATCACGCGTGTGGTACCGGGTAACGGTACGCTGCAGGCAGCGATCAACACGGCCCATAGCGGCGATACGCTTGAGCTGCAGGCCGGCGTCTATACCGGAGAGGTCATCATTGGCCGCAGTATTACGGTGATCGGGCAATCGGGCAGTGTGCTCGACGGAATGGGTAAGGACGATGTAATCCGGATCAATGCACCTGATGTCGTTATTCGGGGCATCACATTGCGCAATTCCGGCACCAGCCTGGAGACCGAGGACAGTGGTATTTTTGTGACCGACCAGGGCGACCGGGCACTGATCGAAGACAACCGCTTTGAAGATAATCTGATCGGTGTGTATCTGAAAGGTCCCGACAATGCGGTGGTGCGTGGAAATGTCATCACGGGCAGTCAGTTTCATCGTATGAATGACCGCGGTAACGGCATTTACCTGTGGAACACCCCGGGCTCCCGGATTGAGGCCAACGATATCCGTTATGGCCGTGACGGGATCTTCGTGACCACCAGCCGTCACAACACATTCCGCAACAACCGTTTCCGGGACCTGCGTTTCGCAATTCACTATATGTACACCCATGACAGCAAGGTAATCGGCAATGTCTCAACCCGCAATCACTCGGCCTGGGCACTGATGTTTTCCGATCGCCTCACGGTGACCGGGAATCGGTCGATTGGTGACCGTGACCGCGGATTGTTCCTCAACTTTGTCAACAGTTCCACGCTGAGGGACAACCATGTATCAGGGGGGGTGGAGAAGTGTGTCTTCATCTACAACGCCAACATGAATACCTTCAGCGATAACACCTTCGAAGGATGTGACATCGGCATTCATTTCACGGCAGGTTCCGAGAGAAACAAAATCTTCGGCAATGCGTTCATCGGCAACCGGACCCAGGTCAAGTACGTGGGCACACGCCATATTGAATGGTCGCACGACGGCCGCGGGAATTACTGGAGTGACAATCCCGCCTTCGACCTCAATGATGACGGCATTTCGGACCGGGCCTACCGGCCCAACAGCATGGTCGATCAGGTCATCTGGAAATATCCGGCCGCCAGATTATTGCTCGGCAGTCCGGCAATGCAGATGCTGCGCTGGGCACAATCGGAATTTCCCACGCTGCATCCCGGTGGTGTGCGCGACAGCGCCCCGTTGATGCGGCCGCCGAAACGGGAGGGCTGATGAGATGCCGGCGAATACAGTCCATGCCATTGAACTGAGGGCCGTTGACAAGCGCTACGGCAAGGCTGTGGTGGTTGACGGTATCGATCTTCAGGTCCATCGCGGAGAGTGCTTCGTGCTGATTGGGCACAATGGCGCCGGCAAGACGACCATTATGAAACTCATGCTGGGTCTGACGCGGCCCAGCACCGGCCAGGTGATGGTACTGGCTGAGGACCCGGCCAGCCGGTCGTTTGTAGTTCGACGCCAGGCGCTGGGCTACCTGCCGGAAAGCGTTTCCTTTTACCCCCATATGACGGGTCTGGAATTGCTCGACTATTACGCACACCTGAAGGGAGTGCCTGCTACCGAGGTTGGCCAGCGTCTGCAACAGGTTGGCCTGCATGAGGCGGCCACCAGGCGTCTGAACACCTACTCCAAGGGTATGCGTCAGCGTTTGGGACTTGCCCAGGCCATACTCGGCACGCCGAGGCTGCTGTTCCTCGATGAACCCACCACGGGGCTGGACCCTTTATTGCGTCGTGATTTCTACCGGATCATCAGTGATCTGCGCTCGAGCGGTACAACGGTCGTGATTTCATCACATGCCCTGAATGAAATCGAGGCGCAGGCCGACCGGATCGCGGTCATCAAACATGGAAGACTGGTGGCCTGTGGCAGTCTCCAGGATCTCGGCAGACAGGCGGGTTTTCCGGTGCGTACCCGGCTTGCCGTAGCACCGGGCAGTGCGGCTCGCGTCGCGGAGCAGCTTGCGGCACACACCCGGATTGACAGGGTCAATGATCGCAGTATCGATCTGCTATGTCCGGAGAATGAGAAGATGCTGGTGCTGCGGCACATTGCCGACCTTGGTGAGGCCGTACTGGATATCAGCATGACTGCGCCGCGGCTTGACGAGATCTATCTTCATTATATGAACGGGGTCCAGTGATGATTCGCATGCTGCATACGATACCGATACTGGCCACAAAAGAGGTCCGCGACGGATTGCGCAATCGCTGGGTCGTGGCAACCATACTGCTGCTGGGTACTTTGGCATTGGCACTGAGTTTTCTGGGTTCTGCTCCGGTCGGTGAGATCAAGGCAGGCATTCTGGAAGTCAGTGTTGTCAGCCTGACCAGCCTGAGTATGTACCTGCTGCCCCTGATTGCATTGATGCTGTCGTTCGATGCCCTGGTCGGAGAGTTCGAGCACGGCACCATGCTGCTGCTGCTGACCTATCCGGTGGCGCGCTGGCAGATCATTGCCGGCAAGTTTCTGGGGCATACAACTATTCTTCTGGTAGCAATCCTGCTCGGTTATGGCAGTGCGTTGGGGATCCTCATCCTTGTTGGTGACGGCGATACCACCGGCTGGCAGGCCTACTCTGCCATGATGGCCAGCTCCCTGTTACTGGGCTGCGTGTTTCTCACGATCGGATATCTGATCAGTTCACTGGCACGCGAGCGCGCCGTTGCGGTCGGCGCAGCGGTTGGCACCTGGTTGATGCTGGTCGTTTTATACGACCTTGGCCTGCTTTCTGCGCTGATAATCGATAAAGGTGAATATATCAGCGAAGGATTGTTTGCAGTGCTCATGCTTGCCAATCCAGCCGATGCCTATCGGTTGTTCAACTTTACCGGTTTCGGGGAGGTTGGACGCCTGGTTGGTGCAACCGGTGTTGGTGCCGGTTTTGAATCCGGTTTGGTGGCGCCGCTCGTGGCCATGGGGCTTTGGGTCGTCGTTCCATTCCTGCTGGCAATAGCCCGGTTTCACAGGCGGGAGCTTTGATGCTTTTGTCATTGCCTCTGCCCTGCAGAGACGCAGGACAGAGACCAGACTGTATGGCGGAGAGGGAGGGATTCGAACCCTCGATACGGGGTTACCGTATACACACTTTCCAGGCGTGCTCCTTCAACCACTCGGACACCTCTCCGGGAAGGCAGGCGCGCAAGGGTAAACCAGAATCCGGGGCGCTTCAAATGACCGTGATTCCGTGTTTGCTTACTGATCAATGGATGGTGAAGAGTAAGGGGCTTGGACCCTTGTAGAACACATAGACCCACAACCGCTTTCGAGTCGCAGCTTTAATACAGCAACTTTATTTTAATCAACCAGTTGTGCCATTTTTCCTGTTTCCTGACCATGCAACCAGCCAGGTGGCCAGCGACAGCCACCCTATCCCGGCGGAGCGGAAGAACCGGTACCGGTCAGCATCTGTACTCCGGAACGAATGTAGTACTCTTTGCAATCCTCCAGTCCATAGCGGAGCTTGTGAATACTTTCCGGTGCCAGCGCATTATTTTCTACTGGCTGCAGGTGCCCGTAATCCAGCTTGTACAGTCCGAATTGACCATTGATGATCGCGGCGTTGTAGACCCCGCCAAGTTCCCTGACAAATTTAATCCCGCTGTCAGTGGTCTGGTAGATCATGTCCTTGCAGTTATAGACAATCGTCCCGTTCTTGCCCGTTATGCCGGCTGTAGGCGCCGGCAGCGCATTGGGATCAAATTCAGTATCTTCCGGGACTTTCTCTGCGGTTACGGTAATGTCCGTGCCGTTGTCGAGCGCTGCAAAGATCGCATAAAGCATGGAGCCTGCCATCATCAACACGGAGAATATGGCAGCGAAAGACGCTACCATCATGAAATTCACTGTTATACCTTTCATATTGTCCTCCGCCCTTGCAGTTTCTACCGTCTGCCGGAGCCTGAATACTGCTACTGACTGGCTGATTAGTATCAGTTAATAGCATGGCGCGCCTGCTATAGCAGGTCTATTGTACTAAAGCAGTAGAGTAACCCCGGTAGTTGCATAAACCCTGGTCTGAATGCTGGTTTCGCTGCCTGTTTTACAGGATGAAATGAATATTCCGAATTGATTCTGGAATTCACCACTGGTGAGTTTCAGACACATCCTGCAGGTGCGCCATCCCCGGCGAATCAGCATATAGTTATGCATATTCCTATGCATTGAGGTCTATACCATGCGAACCACACTGAATATCGACGATCAGCTTTTCGAAGAGGCCGTCCGCCTCACCGGCGTTAAAGAGAAAACCGCCCTGCTACGTGAGAGCCTGAAGGCCCTAATCCAGCGCGAGAGCGCACGGCGTCTCGCAAAGCTCGGCGGCAGTGAACCGGAACTGGATGAAATCCCCCGACGTCGCAGCAGCAGCGAATGATCCTGGTCGATACCTCGGTCTGGATTGACACTACCTGCGCAGTGGCAACCCCCTTCTCGCAGAACTACTTGAACAAAATCGTGTGATCATGCATCCGATGGTGCCAGGCGAACTCGCCTGTGGCAATCTGCAAAACCGCCAGCAGTTCCTGCAACTCTGGCAAAGTCAGGATTCACTACAGGCAGTGAGTCATGAAGAAGCCCTGTATTTCATCGAGCAAAACAGCCTGATGGGTAAAGGTATCGGGTATGTTGATGTTCATCTACTGGCGTCGGTTGCCTTGGTCACTGGCACAAAACTGTGGACACGGGATAAACGCCTGGTGCACATTGCTGGTGGATTAGGCTACGTGTGGGAGACACCGGCACAAGAATAGAAAATGTGGCCTACCCGCAATTTGTTCTCATATCGTGCTAATCCCGGGTTATTGTGTCGAGTGAAAAAAACAGGTTTTCTGCACAAATCTGCACAGGCGAAGTGATGCTGGCCAGTGACAGTGAATTGCTATCCAATTCCAACCCGGCTGACTTCGAGTAATTCAGAGACTTAGGGCGCAAGATGGTGCCGAAACCATGCGCCGATCACAGATGAAAGCCCGGAGTGAACTGGAGTGCATGGTTAGAACGCAACATGCATTGCTATTCATCAGACTCACGGTGTGCGGTTGCTTCCTCATCCACCCAGTCTCCCTCCTCCCAGGACATACCTTTCCTGCCTGGCACTTTGCGTGTTGGGCCCGGTTTATAGAAACCACAGGATTTCGGACCATAACAGAATGTCTCGAAACGATATTGATGCTGTTCCGGGTTCCAGTGATCAACGGTAATTATTACTGGCATCTTACAGCCCCATATACAGCTGGAACATTTGGATTCATACGTTCTCGCTGAAAGCCTGCGGTGGCCTCGTGAGCGATAGACTTCGAGGTTTGGCGGTATTCCCTGCCAGGGCGGCCCATCTATCTGAACTTCTTTGGCGAGGACCGGAACAGACAGGCCACTGACTTTGTAATATTCGACGGACTCGATACGGGAATCCTGCACCGGATGTGCCTTCCCGCTTACACTTACGCCGCAATGAAATTCATATTTCTCCTGAGCGACTTTCCCGATTCCCACCCAAAAGGTTTGGGAATTTCCCGAGACAGCCCCCTCGATACGAAGTGAATACCCTGGATACCCATGATTTCTTTCATCGAAAGAACGGTTAAGCCGAATTCTCGGCTGTACTGAGGTAACTTCTCCGTGCCAGTCAATCTTCTCCATTATCCCATTGCGCTCTAGCTATAATTTACAGGCCTGAACACCCAAATTCTCTACGTTGCGCAGCTCAACAAGAGGAACAAACAAAGGAGGTGAACACCTAAACATCTGATAAATGGCGGAGAGGAAGGGATTCGAACCCTTGTGGGGCTTACGCCCCCAACCGATTTCGAGTCGGTGCCGTTATGACCGCTTCGGTACCTCTCCGGAACTTTTTGAGTGCCCTGCGGGCTGACATGTTAACGGGATTGCGGGATTGGCCGATGGATGCGCTATCATTACCCTTCTTTATATATGGGAAAGCAGCTGGTGCAGGTTGCGCGCAGCCCGTTATGGGAAATGAATTAACAGGGTCAAGTCTCCGGTCAGCCATTCAGGCAGCGTATTCTAGCGTATGCATGGCCGGTACCGCCATGGGTGGCTTGTGTCTGCTGGTGGCGTTCGGCATTTCCCTGACCGGGTGCGGCAAGCCATCGACGCTGCTGGAACAGATCCGGCAGCAGAACGAGCTGGTGGTACTCACCCGCAACAGCCCGACGACCTACTACGAGGGCCCGGAAGGGCCGGCCGGACTCGAGTATGAGCTGGTGAAGCGCTTCTCCAGATCAATCGGTGTGGAACTGCGGATCGTTATCCCGCCGAACTTCAACGATATCCTGCCGCTGGTGATCCGGGGCGACGCACATCTCGCGGCCGCGGGTCTGACCGTTACCGAAAAACGCCGTGAAAAAGTCCGCTTCGGTCCGGTCTACCAGGAGATCACCCCGCAGCTCGTCTACCGTGTGGGAACCGGGCGACCGAAGACACCGGGTGATCTGAAAGGCCTTCTCGAGGTCGTGGCCGGCAGCAGCCATGTTGAACGCCTGCAGGAACTGCAGGCCGAATACCCGTCGCTGTCCTGGGAGGAGGTGGAAGATGTCGAGAGCGAGGAACTGCTCATCAATGTCTGGCAACAACTCATCGACTACACCGTGGCCGACTCCAACGAACTCACCATCAACCGCCGTTACTACCCCGAGTTGCGGCCCGCCTTTCCCCTGAGCCCGCCGGAACCGCTGGCCTGGGCCCTGGCCCGCGGCGATGATGACAGTCTCTATAACGCAGCGGTCGATTTCTTCGAGGAACTCAAGGCGGATGGTTCCCTGGACCAGCTGATCGAACGTTACTACGGACACATTACCAAGTTCGATTACGTAGGTACGCGCAGCTACCAGGCCCATATCGAGCAGCGCCTGCCGGCCTACCGGGAAATGTTCCGGGAAGCCGCCGCGGAATACGGACTGGACTGGCGGCTGCTGGCGGCTGTCGGCTACCAGGAGTCGCACTGGAACCCGCAAGCCGTCTCACCCACCGGGGTGCGCGGCATCATGATGCTGACCAGGGCCGCTGCCAAAGACCTCGACATCGAAAACCGGCGGGACCCGGAACAAAGCATCAACGGCGGCGCCAGCTATCTGCATAACATGATTAACAGGATACCGGAGCGTATCACCGAACCGGATCGTACCTGGCTGGCACTGGCCGCCTACAATGTCGGGCTGGGACACCTGGAAGACGCCCGCGTACTGACCCAGAAGAACAAGGGCAACTACGACCAGTGGATCGACGTCAAACAGAACCTGCCGTTACTGAGCCAGAAGAAATGGTTTCAGCAAACCCGCTACGGCTATGCGCGCGGGCGGGAGCCGGTGCGTTACGTGGAAAACATCCGCAGTTACTACGATATCCTGGTGTGGTACACGGAGCGGGAACTGTCCGAGGCAAAGAAAACAATCCCGCCGGTCCAGTTTGACTCCCCGGCGTTGTAGGCTGCGCGGCACACCCTATCTGCCCAGCATCTCGGCTTCGAGCGACAGGTAGACCTGGTAGGCATTGCGCCGGTTGGCTGCCTCGAATGCCGGCAGGTCTTCGAACTCCGACCAGTCGACCGCTGCATATGCTTCGCTGAACGGCACGAAATCATCCACGGCGGCAGTCATGCTGTCCCGCAGGTAGGCCAGGTAGCGGCGGGTCAGTATAATGGCCTCGTCGGGATTGTTCGCCACGGCACCGTGACCCGGCACCAGCGCCACCAGTTTTTCCTTCTCCATGCGCTCCAGCACCTTCAACCAGTGCCGGGTATTGGAATCACCCAGAAACGGGACCCGGCCTTCAAATATCACATCGCCGGAAAACAGCACGCGGTCCGGCGCGACGAACAGGGTCAGGTCACCATCGGAATGCGCGGATCCGATCGTGGTGACAATAAACTCGACGTCGCCCAGATGGAATCTTGTGCCCTCGTCGAGGTAGCGGTCGGGATAGACCAGCCGGGTATTCTCGTTGACCCAGGGGTCCAGCGTAAACCGCCGGTCCTCGAGCCGCTCGCGTGCATTATCTGATGCCAGATAATCCCCGGCGCCATTTGGCGCCAGTATTTCCGCCTCCAGGTCCTCGAACACCTGCAACCCGTAGATGTGATCGGCGTGATAGTGACTGACGATGACGCGCACCACCGGCTGATCGGTGACGTTGCGGATCTTTTCCAGCAGCAGCTCGCCGAGGGCCGGCGTCCCCAGCGCGTCGAAGACCACCACGCCGGCACCGGTGACAATGAACCCGGCATTCGAGATAAATCCCTGGTTGTCCGTCGCGACACCGGGGGTCCCTTCAACGTAATACACGTGTTCGGACACCCGTTTGACCGTCATGTCGACGGTCGCCGGGGCCTGGACCGGTGCGGGTTCTGCGCTGGCGCTGATCGCATACCCACACAGCACCGGCAGCACCAGAACCGACAATATTCGTTTCAGCCACATCGCAGGATCAAGCATACACTGAAATACGGTATGTATAGACAAGGCGTGAACAACCCGCGTGCGGGCTAGCCCCGGCGCGCCCGGAAAAAACGCCGCAACAGTTCCCCGCATTCATCGGCCAGTACACCGGCGGATACCGCAACCCGGTGATTCAGTCCCGGCAACTCAAAACCCGTGCAACAGGTATCGACGGCCCCGCTCTTCGGGTCGGCGGCGCCGTACACCACGCGTTCGACACGCGCATGCACCAGTGCCCCGACGCACATCAGGCAGGGTTCCAGGGTGACATAGAGGGTGGATTGCGCGAGGCGGTAATTGCCGCGCTGTTCGCCGGCATCCCGCAGGGCCATGACCTCGGCATGGGCGCTGGGGTCGTGGCGGCCGATCGGCTGGTTCCAGCCGGTGCCGATCAGTTCATCGCTATACACCAGCACCGCACCCACCGGTACCTCGCCCTGCCCTGCGGCCGTTTCCGCCAGGGCCAGCGCCTGCGTCATCCAGTGTTCGTCGGTGTGCATGATTTCGAATCAGGAGTAGGACCCGCGCCACGCGGGGAAAGACTTTCCCGGTTGGGGGCCGGTCCTACGGACGGTCTCGCTATGCAGAAATTGTGGTCTGTCCAATATTCCCACTCGATTGTAAACAAGCCACAAAAGTCCAGTATTTGCGCTGGTTTTTTGATAGCCATAAGTCTCAATACCATGAAAAATACCATGTTCAAAATTGCTGTTGATGCTAATTGGTGTCCGTCATTTCGGGGGAGAACCAGATAGTTTATCTGAAACAGGTATACTGTTTCAGGAATTAAAATAGAAGGTCGACGATGGCTACTATCAACAGCATGACAGGTCTGTTATTCCGTATATTGATCGTATGGGCGGCCACGTTGCCCGGCCTGCAGGCCGCGGAGGAGCCCCGGCAGTGGGCGGAGGCACACATCGATGAGCTGCTTTCCCGGTATCGTGAATTTCATTCACAGCCGGAACTCTCGTTTCGGGAAGTACGCACGGCAGCCCGGCTGGCGGACGCGTGGGAGCAATGTGGGTACGAGGTGACCACCGGTGTGGGCGGTCACGGTATCGTTGGCCTGCTGCACAATGGTTCCGGTCCGGTGGTGATGCTGCGCACCGATATGGATGCTCTGCCGGTTGCCGAACAAACGGGGTTGCCATTTGCTTCCACGGTACATACCGTGAACGAGGCCGGTACTGATGTCAGCGTGATGCATGCCTGCGGGCATGACGCCCACATGGTCAGTCTCATCGGTACGGCCTGTTACCTGGCAGCAAACAGGTCGCTGTGGGAAGGCACGCTTATGCTGGTTGGCCAGCCAGCCGAGGAGAAGGGTGCCGGGGCCAGGGCCATGCTGGATGATGGTTTGTTTGAACGCTTTCCCAGGCCCGACTTCGCCATCGGCCTGCACGTTTCAGCGGTACTGGCAGCCGGCAAGCTTGGCTATCGGGCCGGTTACGCCATGGCCAATGTCGATAGTGTCGACATCACCCTGCATGGCAAGGGCGGGCACGGCGCCTATCCGCATACCACGATTGACCCGGTCGTCCAGGCGGCACAACTGGTGCTGGCGCTGCAAACGATTGTCAGTCGTGAGGTCGACCCGATCAAACCCGCTGTTATCACGGTTGGCGCGATCAGCGGCGGTACCAAGAACAACGTCATCGGCGATAGCGCCAACCTGCAACTTACCGTACGCAGTTTTTCCAAAGAGGTCCGCCAGCATGTACTGGCGGCCATCGAACGTAAGGCAAAGGCAGTGGCCATGGGTGCCGGGGCCCCGGAGCCACTGGTGACGATTGCCAGGGGGACACCATCACTGTTCAATGATCCCGTACTTTCCGCCCGGCTGAGGCCTGTATTCCAGCGCCTGGTTGGCAAGGAAAATGTGGAACTTTCGGAACCGACGATGGGGGGGGAGGATTTCAGCCAGTACGGAAGGGCCGGTGTCCCGATCCTGATGTACTGGCTGGGTGGGGTCAGCCAGCAACGCCTGGATGCATACCAGGCGGCAGATGAAAGCCCGCCTTCGCTGCACTCGCCATTTTTCTACCCCGATGCGGAAACGACACTGGTTACCGGTGTCAGCTCAATGGTTGTCACCGTGCTCGAGTTGCTTGAACCATCCACCCGATGACCATAACGTTCGATTTCGATCCGGTACAGACGCTTGGCATCGCCATCGTGGTGCTCTACACCGGCATGCTGGTCATCCGGCATACCGCCTTTCTGCGCAACAACGATATTCCCATTCCGGTCATCGGCGGGCTTCTGTTTGCTGTTATTACCGGTCTGGCCTACGGACAGTTCGGGTTGCTTCTGCAGTTTGATATGGCGCTGAAGGAACCCATGATGCTGGCGTTCTTTGCCAGTATCGGTCTGGGCGCCGATGTTCGCATGCTGGCCCGCGGTGGCCCGCAACTGCTGTTGTTTGGTGCGATCTGTCTTGTCTTCCTGATTGTGCAGGATGGTATCGGCATGATGACGGCCATCGGTCTGGACCTGCATCCGCTGGTTGGCCTGCTCAGTGGTTCCATAACCCTGTCCGGTGGACATGGTACCGGGGCCGCCTGGGCCGAGCGTTTCAGCGACACCGCCAACCTGGCCGGTGCCATGGAGCTTGCCATGGCCTGCGCGACCTTTGGCCTGATTCTTGGCGGCCTGATCGGCGGGCCGGTTGCCGGGCGCTTGATTCGCAGGCATAAACTCAAGCCGGAAACCAGCCGGCCTGTCCTGCTGGATGATGCACAGGGCGATGAAATCCCGATTGATGCGGATAACTTTCTGCTCTCGCTGTTTTACATCGTTATTTGCCTGGCAGGCGGTAAACTGCTGGCGGCAGCCATGTCCGGTCTTGCCTTTACCGTGCCCGCATTTGTATGGTCCCTGTTGATCGGTGTAGTCATCCGCAATGCCAGCGTTTTTCTTAAACGCCTGCGGGTTCATCCTGAATCCACGGGTTTGATCGGCAACCTGTCCCTGTCGTTATTCCTTGCCATGGCATTGATGTCACTGCAGTTGTGGGAACTGCTGGGTCTTGCCGGTCCCTTGCTGGTGTTGCTCGGCGTGCAGCTTGTCGGCATTGTTCTGTTTGCCAGCTTCATTACCTTCCGTTTCATGGGGGGCGAGTACGAGGCAGCCGTTGTTGCCGGCGGGCACTGTGGCTTTGGTCTTGGTGCAACACCGACCGCCGTTGCCAACATGAAGGCACTGACGCGGCGGTTCGGTCCTGCACCACAGGCATTCCTGGTGGTTCCATTGATGGGTGCTTTTTTCATCGACCTGTTAAACGCCATCGTAATCCAGGGTTATCTTTCCCTGCCCGTGTTCGGCTTTTAACATGATCCGGTTGCGTGTACTGCCGCTTCTGTTGTTGCTGGTCATGGTAACGCTGACAGCCTGCAAGCGCGGGCCGGATAGCAGCGTACTCGAGCATGAGCTGCAACAGCGGCTGGATACAGAATTTTCGCCGGGTCTTTTCAGGGTATACGGTTTTACACGCAAGGGTTCTGCGCCGTCAGCGAGTCACAGTGACGGGATTTACCTGTACTACGATGCCGAGCTGGAGTTTCAGCGCGACTACGATCTGACCGCGTGGCGCGGTCTCAATCTGGGTACACTGGCCGCCGTACTTGGCGCAACACCAGAGGGGATCGAGGGCTACCGCCAGAACAACCAGCAGGGCGATTTGTTGCTGGTACGTGGCAGGCTCAGTTACCACAAAACCGCGGATGGCTGGGCAGGCATGACCCGCATGCCGCTGAAAAAACCGGCCGGACCGGAAGCCCCCGGCATCGTGGGGGGTAGCGGCCCGAATAGCGTTCTGCAATCGGTACGCCGCTTACTGGAAAGAACGCCGGGCAGCCATCGAGAGTCCCGGGACACTGTCATCATCGAGGAATTTGCCCAGTCGCTCAGGAAAATCGACCTGCGCTTCGCCCACCTGGATGGCATGCTGCCATTTGGTACCGGGTGGTCAGGCGGCACCTACAACCGCTTCGGTAGCGCATTTGCTCCCTATGCAGCGGAACACGGGCTGCCGGTTTTCAACTATTCCTCAGAGGGCAGCGTGGAAAACGGTCTGAGTCTGCAGCAGGGGCGCCTGGATTTTGCCCTGTTGCAGAGTGATGTGGCCGAGGTCCTTTACAAGGGGTGGGTGGAGGCGGCCCAGTTACCGCAACCCGACCTGCGCTCGATGGCCAGCCTGTGGCCGGAAGCGCTGCACATTATTACGCTGGAAGATCGCAACATCCACAGTTTTTCCGACCTGAAAGGCAAGCGGCTGGCGGTCGGTAGTCCCGGCTCTGGTACCCGTTTTACTGCACAGCGTGTGTGGGCGGCAGCCGGGTATACCCTGTCACAGGTAGATCGTATCCGGGACATGGGCCTGTCTACATCGATTGCCGCGCTGGAGTCCGGTGAGGTGGATGCCGTTTTCATCGCGGGAGCGGTTCCGGACCCGGCACTGCAGTCACTGGGACAGCGCCGTGACGATGTGCACCTGGTACCCATTGACACTGCGACACTTGAACAGCTGTCCGGCAATCACTTTGCCTATTACAGCACGGTGATACCGGGAAAAACCTATCCGGGACAAACAGAGCCGTACCGTACACTCGGTTTTGCGGCACTGCTTATAACCAGTAGTCATACCAGTGATGATGATGTCGAGAAGTTTCTGGCCCTGGTGGTGGATAGTGCAAACGAGCTTACCCGTGAATTTTACCGGGTGGGCTTTATTTCCACCGAGACCTCGCAGTTGGGTATCGCCATTCCCATGCACCCGGGGGCCACGCGCTTCTATGAGAAAAAGCAGGCAAACCGTAGCCCGGATAGTGCGCAGCGAAATCCGGGGGAATAGATGTACCGGCCCCGGATTTCGCTTCGCGCTATGGTCCAGACCAGCCTCTCGACCAGTTCCCGGTCTCACCTCCTCCGGGCTACATCTTGATCATTTCTTCGGCATAGCGGATCGAGCGACCAACAAGGCCGCACTCTCCGCCATGCGCCGCCAGGTGGGCGATGAACGCCGGGAAATGCTGCTCGACTATTTGGTAGAGAAGTGTTTGTTCAGGTTGGTGACGCTGATACCGGTAAGCACCACTCCCCTCGCCGGCATTTCTTGCCGCAGCGTGGTAGGCCATGATTCGCGCAAAGTAGAACCCCTTCGGGTTTCATTCAGCACTTCTTCGCTAACGCTCAGGTCGTCCTTGCGATACTAGGAGCCTGTCGGACTTAGGCAATCGTAGCGAGCATGATGGGAGAGCGAGTACAAATAGTCACAATTTTGCGGGGCATCGTGGGCCTACGTAACGAAAAATTGGGGATATTTGGGCCGCTCTCCCATCAGCGCAGTAGATTGTTCCTAAGTCCGACAGGCTCCTAGACATCCATACAGTCTAT
>JAUVNM010000354.1 GCA_030599705.1 Gammaproteobacteria bacterium | reverse complement strand
GATCTGAACAGCCATTTGCCGGTTCATCTTTCGTAGGAGCCAGCTTGCTGGCGAATGCGCTGGCAGGGAAGCCGGTGTTCGCGGGCATGCCCGCTCCTACAAATAACACCTGGGGGGATGCGCCGGTTTGTGCAGGAGCCTGCTCAATATGTCCACCCATCAACCGATATCCCCGTGTATGACCCTGCGTAACTATATATATGGTATCTGGCTATGCCTGCTGCTGCCGCATGCGGCGCTTGCCGACTGGCACCGCGAGGAAGCGCCCGTCATGGGCACGCAGATCACGGTCGAGCTGTGGCACGAGGAAGCGGCCCGCGGCAAGGCACTCACGGCGGCCGTCCTCGACGAGATGCATCGCATCGATAACCTGATGAGTAGCTGGAAGCCGGACAGCGAACTCTCGCGTGTCAATGCCCGTGCCGCACAGGAACCGGTGACGGTCAGCCGCGAACTGCTCGGACTGGTGATCAGTGCGCTGGCCTTTTCGGAAGCCACGGGCGGGGCCTTCGATATTACCTACGCAAGTGCCGGGAAATACTATGACTACCGCAAAGGCATCAAGCCCACGGTGGTGCAACTCGAGCAGGCGCTGCCGGCGATTGATTACCGGCACGTCAAGGTCGATACCGCCAGCAGCACGATAGTCTTTATCCACCCGGGTGTGCGCATTGACCTGGGTGGTATTGCCAAGGGCTATGCAGTCGACCAGTCCATCGCGATACTGCGCAAAGCCGGTATCGACAATGCGCTGGTCAGTGCCGGCGGTGATACGCGCGTCATCGGCGAGCGCTGGGGGCGTGCCTGGAAGGTGGGAATCCGCGATCCGCGCAACCGCGACGGTGTGGTTACCATGATCCCGTTGAAGGACCTGGCGATTTCCACTTCCGGTGATTACGAGCGTTACTTCGAGGAGGACGGCGTGCGTTATCACCACATCCTCAACCCGGGAACCGGTCAGTCGAGCAGTGCGGTCCACAGTGCCAGCATCATCGGCAGCAACGCCACGGCCACGGATGCACTCTCCACCAGCATCTTTGTCATGGGTGTCGAGAAGGGCCTGCAACTGATCGATTCACTGCCGGATACCGAGGCTGTGATTATCGACAACCAGGGCCGGATGCATTATTCCGCAGGGCTGGATCGGCTCGACTGACTCGCGGTCACAGGCAAACTGTGACCATCATCCCAACCCGATTATCCGATTTCCTGCACACTGGGTGTGACGCCCCCCAAGGCAGTCAATCCGTATGGATTCAGCCGGTTCCTGCAGCCAGGACGGGCCGCTGCAGGAAGGGATGTGTATCTTCAGGAGGATGAATCAATGAGTTCTTTTCGCAAGATGCGGCTAGTGCATATCGTGCTGCTCAGCCTGCTGGCACTGGTAACCTGGAAGGTGGTTGCGGGCGAGGGACAACACCCGCAAAGTCTTGACGCGGATATCCAGTCACTCAAGCAGGACGTGCTGGCGCTCAACCGTGACCTGTTCGTGCTGGAAGAGGAACTGTTGTTTCCCTCCAGTACCCAGGTGGCGGTGTTTGTATCACTTGATGTCGGTGAATTCTTTGCACTGGATTCGGTGCAGCTCAAGGTGAATGACAAGGTGGTCAGCAACTATCTCTATACCGAGCGCGAGGTACAGGCCCTGCACCGCGGCGGCGTGCAGCGTCTCTACATGGGTAACCTGAAGGCGGGTGAGCATGAGCTGATCGCGATCTATACCGGCAAGGGACCACACGGCCGCGACTACCGGCGCGGGGCAACCCATGTCGTCAGGAAAGGCCTTGGCCCGAAGTTTGTCGAGCTGAAGATTGTTGACAATCCGTCCAGCGAACAGCCGGACTTCAGCATCAAGGAGTGGGAATAGGGTCATGCGTGCGTGGCTGCGCAACGTGCTGCTGCTGACCCTGTGCAGCGGCCTGGCGCCGCCGTTGACCGCGGCCCCGCCGTCCGTGCAGGACCTCCCGTATGGCGAGGTCCTGTTTCATTTCTACCAGGAAGATTATTTCAACAGCATTGTGCGCCTGCAGATCGCGCAGCAACAGGAGCGTCTGCCGCACCATGCCGAAGCGGCGGAGCTGCTGCTGGGCGGGCTTGACCTGTCCTACGGCCTGCGTGACGCCGCCGATGACATTTTCCAGCGCCTGTTGACCGCAGACACGACGCGCGCGGCAGTGCGCAACCGGGCCTGGTACTACCTGGCGAAGATTTCCTGGCAGCGCGGCGACACCGCGCGCGCCATCAGGGCGCTGGCGCAGATACAGGGCGAGCTGTCTGCAGCGACCCGCGGCGACGCAGCACACCTCTACAGCCTGGCGCTGCTGCAGCTTGGACGCAACGAGGAGGCCGTCAGCGTATTCATAAAGGCGCTCTCAATACAGCCGGATAATGGTCCTGTTTACTATGATCTCGGCAATACTTACAAGGCGCGTGGCGAAATGGACAAGGCACAGGACTGTTTCCGGCAGTCGATGCGGATCAAGCCGGACCACCTGTTGTC
>JAUVNM010000266.1 GCA_030599705.1 Gammaproteobacteria bacterium | reverse complement strand
TACAGGGACGTACTTGCAGCGTGTCTTGAGAAATCACCCTGGGCCCCGAGTGACCTTACCGGACAGGTACAACCCGCTCGATTAGGGGGAGCACCATTTTTCCTTTAGCTATGGCCACACCGCGGCTGGTTGACATTGATTCACCACCCCGTAGTCTGCGTGCATGGCGCGCATCCTGGGTATCGGCAATGCCACACTCGATATCATCCACAGCGTGGATGCCTATCCGCATGAGAACGCGGAAATCCGCTGCAGCGACCGGGTAAGCCGCCGGGGCGGGAACACCGCAAATCTGCTGGCGGTGCTCGTCCAGCTTGGACATGACTGCAGCTTCGCGGGAATGCTGACCGACGACAGCGACGGCCGGCGGGTCAGCGCGGACCTCGTCAGCAACCGTATTGATATAACGCCATGCCGTACCAGCAACACCGGGACAATGCCGGTCTCATCTGTGCTGCTGAGTATGGCCACCGGGTCACGCACTATTGTGCATTACCGTGATCTGCCCGAGTATTCATTCCAGGACTTCGCGAAGCTGGATCTGCAGGCGTTCGACTGGCTGCATTTCGAGGGCCGAAACATCACGGGCCTGCGTGACATGCTGCACCGCTCCCGGGAACATTACCCTGCCGTCCCGTGTTCACTGGAGGTGGAGAAGCCGCACGCAGGGATTGAGCGCCTGTTCGGCCTCGCCGATGTGCTGCTGTTTTCCCGGGACTATGCACGTCAGTGCGGCTTTGAACAGCCGGAGCGGTTGTTGCGGGCAATCCATGCGGACTATCCGGAAGCCGGCGTGTTTTGCAGCTGGGGAGAGGCCGGCGCCGTGGCAATTGACCGGCAGGGAAGCCTGTTCCGGCAGCCGGCTGTTGCCCCGGGCACGGTCGTCGACACGCTCGGCGCGGGCGACACCTTCAATGCCGCGGTGATACACGGCAGCCTGGCCGGCCTCGACACCACCGCATTGTTGCAACAGGCCTGTGAGCTGGCGGGGCGCAAGTGTGCGCAGGCCGGGTTTGCGGGACTCGTGCAGCAATGAGCGCTGGTGCCGGAAACTGCCACGCAGTGCATAACAAACCCTGGTCGGATACCCCGGTCTATGTCTGATCCCGTTATCGAGTTACGCGGCGTCACCAAGCGTTACGACGACGTGCTCGCGGTGGACAATGTGTCCTTCAGCGTCGAACGTGGCTCGGTGTGTGCACTGCTCGGTGGCAATGGCGCCGGCAAGACAACCCTGCTGTCGATGCTGCTCGGCCTGCTGTTACCGACAGCGGGGCAGATTGTCTTGCTGGGGACCGACATGCTGCGGCACCGTTACCGGGTCCTCGAGCGGGTCAACCTGTCGTCCCCCTACGTGGATTTGCCGCAACGTCTCACGGTGCGTGAGAACCTCACCGTGTATGCCCGTCTTTACGGAGTTCGTGCAGTCGGCAAGCGTATCGAGACGCTTGCCGAGCAGTTCGATATCGCCGGGTTCCTGGGCCGTACCTACGGCACCCTGTCTGCCGGTCAGCGCACCCGGGTGGCCCTGGCCAAGTCCCTGCTGAATCACCCGGAGGTGCTGCTGCTGGACGAACCCACGGCCTCCCTCGATCCGGATACGGCAGACATCATCCGCGGCTACCTGAATGACTACCGGCAAGCGAGTGGCGCGACCTTGCTGATGGCGTCTCACAATATGCTGGAGGTGGAGCGCCTCTGCGACGATGTCATCATGCTGCGCCAGGGCCGGGTGGTGGACCGGGATTCCCCCGCAAAACTCCTGCAAAAATACGGGCGCGATACCCTGGAAGAAGTGTTTATCGATGTGGCGCGAGGAACCGAACAGGTGGGCAACAGGGGGTTGGCATCATGAAGTCGCTGCGGCGCATCAATGCCATGGTGCTGCGTTACACCTACCTGGTGCGGCGTTCCTGGCCGCGCATCCTCGAGCTGATCTACTGGCCGGCCGTGCAGCTGGTCCTGTGGGGATTCATTACCGAGTTTTTTCTTACCAACAGTACCTGGCTGGCGCAGGCCTCGGGGGTGCTGCTCGCCGCGGTCATCCTCTGGGACGTGTTGTTCCGGGGGCAGCTGGGTGTTTCGCTCGCCTTTTTCGAGGAAATGTACTCACGCAACCTGGGCCACCTGTTCGCCAGCCCGTTGCGTGCGGTGGAACTGGTCGGTGCGCTGCTGCTGATCAGCCTGGTGCGCACGCTGATTGGCGTCGGCGGGGCGGCGCTGCTTGCCATCCCGCTGTTTGATTTTTCCATCTTCGGGCTGGGGCTGCCACTGCTGGCGTTTTTCTTCAACCTGCTGGTCATGGGCTGGGCCATCGGCCTGCTGGTAGCGGGCCTGGTGTTGCGTTACGGGCTGGGTGCGGAGAGCCTCGCCTGGGTCGCCATTTTTGCCATTGCGCCGGTCAGTGGCATTTATTATCCGATTGCCGTGTTGCCGGACTGGCTGCAGACCGTGGCCTGGGCGTTGCCGTCGAGCCACGTATTTGAGGGCATGCGTGCGGTCATGTTTGAGCAGGTGTTCCGGGTGGACCTGATGCTGCAGGCCGCGGCACTGAACCTGCTGTTCCTGCTGGTCGGTACCGGGGTGTTCCTGATGGCATTCACCAGTGCCCGGCAGCGCGGGCTGTTACTGCATATCGGCGAATAGGATTGCCGTCAGTCCTGCTTTAACAACGCACGTGCCAGGTGAATGCCGGTCGGGTCCGGTTGTGTGTCCGGTTCGAATTCCCGGAGTGCGGGCATTGGGGTCTCCGGCAGGATTTCCGGGTGCTTGTCCTGCGGCTTTACGCTCCGGCTCTCCTGTTGTGCGTCTGACTGGATGCTGCCTGCTGCCATATCGTAAATAATGGTCATGGTGTGTCTCCTGTCGTAGCGCCGCCCTGGTGTGTCAGGGAGTAACTCAGGGTATCGGCAGCCGGGCATGCGGATTTAGACATTCTGCAGGCACACGTGATATCCGTTATTAATCAGATGGTTATGTGGTCTGCCGGCGCCGGTGGCGGGCAGCTTATTCAACTTCGTCCAGCGGATTGATGCGATCGTTGGGCGCGGTCAATTCGAGATCGACGCCATAATCCTCACGCTCGATGTCCAGTGATCCGGACCAGTCTTCCGGGGCTTCGATCGGCTGGAGATCCATTTCATGCCAGGAATCCGCATCGATTTCCTCGATTGCCCCGTCAAAATACTGGATTTCAATGGTTGCCTCGTCGGCATCATGGGCGACGATTTCGAAGTTGTCACCGCCGATATTCTGATACCAGTCGCCGACATGTGGCTGGAAGCTGTTTCCCATGGCGTAGTAACCCCGTTGCAGTTTTTTATATGACTGATTGGCAATACGTCAGTCTGATGAATGCACTCCCTTATCAGTGTTATAAGACCTGTTGCCGCTATTGGCAAGCTGCATAAGCCGGTTGCTGTATTGAGGCACAGGCGCCGGGCCGGGCGTGCCGGTGGCCGTAGTTGGCCATGCTGGCGGCAGCCGTACCTGGCTAAC
>JAUVNM010000060.1 GCA_030599705.1 Gammaproteobacteria bacterium | reverse complement strand
GCAAAATGAAGTCACTGAATAAAGGGATCCTCACGGGATGGCTCGCACTGGCCATGTCTTTTGCCGCACTGGCCAGTGCGGAAGACGCACATGACGATAACCACGAAAATGAGGCCGAGGCCGGCGAGCATGATGCAGAACAGGCGGTGCGGCTCTCGGCAGAGCAGCGCAAGATGGCCGGGATCGCCAGCGCAGTGCTGGCGCTGCGGCCGGTCGCCGGTGAAATCCGCGCACCGGGTGAAATTCAATTAAACGATTACCTGACCACCCGGGCAACGCCACGGGTGGCTGCACAAATCGTTGAGCGTCATGCAAAGCTGGGTGATCCGGTAGCGACGGGTCAGCCGCTGGTGACCCTGTCCAGTGTCGAGATGGCACAGGCACAGGGTGATTTACTGGTGGCCGAACGTGAATGGCGGCGCGTGAAGAAGCTGGGACGCGAAGTAGTCTCTGACCAGCGTTACACCGAGGCGCGGGTGGCCCGTGAGCTGGCGCGTGCGCGCGTACTGGCCTTTGGCATGACGGCTGCCCAGGTAACACAGCTGGCCACGGGTGATGCAGCGCAGGCAAACGGGTCGTTTCAACTGCTGGCAGCACAGCCGGGAACCATTATGCGCGATCACTTCGTGGTGGGTGAGCTGATCGAACCCGGCCGGGTGCTGTTCGAGATCAGCGATGAAAGTATTCTGTGGGTCGAGGCAAATCTGACGCCCGAGCAGGCCTTGCAGGTAGCAACCGGCAGTACCGCAATGGTTGCCGTCGGTGGTGAAACCTTCCAGGGGCAGGTAACGCAGGTCCATCATGCACTGGATGAAGACACCCGTACGCTGGGTGTACGCATTGAAATCCCCAACCCGGATGACCGGCTGCATCCAGGGCTGTTTGTCGATGTCCGCATTGCGGGGGATGCCACCGAGCCGGTCCTTGCGGTGCCGGCTGAGGCGGTGCTGCGCAGTCCGGACGGTGACTGGATGGTGTTTGTCGAGCACGAACCTGGCGAATACCGGCCGGTTGAAGTCGACGTATTGCGTACGACTGGCGGAATGGCAGTCATCAGCGGTATCGAGCCGGGTACCCGCGTGGTCACGCAGGGCGCCTTCTTCCTGCAATCGGAGCTGGCCAAGGCAGGCTTTGACATCCACAATCACTAGGGGCCGACCATGCTGAACAATCTGATTGACTGGTCTGTCCGCAACCGGCTGCTGGTGCTGCTGGGCCTGGTGGCACTGCTGGTTGGCAGTGTGCTGGTGCTGCCAAAGCTCAACCTGGATGCCTTTCCGGATGTGACCAATGTACAGGTGACTATCAATACCGAGGCACAGGGCCTGGCCGCGGAAGAAGTGGAACAGCTGATCACCTTCCCCATCGAGGCAGTGATGTATGCACTGCCGGACGTGGAGGAGGTGCGCTCCATATCGAAGACCGGCCTGTCGGTGGTGACAGTGGTATTCACGGAAGGGACGGATATTTACTTTGCCCGGCAACTGGTATTTGAACGTCTGCAAACCGCACGCGAGCAGATACCCGAGGGTATCGGGACGCCGGGAATCGGCCCGAATACGTCCGGTCTTGGCCAGGTGTATCAGTACATCCTGCGTGCCGATGACCCGGAACGCTTCGACAATCTGGCGCTGCGCAGTCTCAATGACTGGGTTGTCAAGTTGTTGCTGGCACCGGTAAACGGCGTCACCGAGGTGCTGTCTTTCGGCGGTGAAGTGCGTCAGTACCAGGTGCAGCTGGATCCGCAACGCCTGCTCGCCTATGAGCTCACCAGCGACGCGGTGGCGACAGCGATCGAGGCGAATAATCGCAATGCCGGCGGCTGGTACCTGGACCGCGGTGCCGAGCAGCTGGTCATCCGCGGGATCGGCTGGGTACGCAGCGGTGACGACGGCCTGCGTGATATTGCCAATGTGCCATTGAAGGATATCGATGGAGTCGTCGTGCGTGTCAGTGATGTGGCGCGTGTTGTGTTTGGCCCCGAAATCCGTCAGGGCGCGGTCACGCTGACCCGGCGCGATGCCGATGGGGAGCCTGAACAACTGGGTGAAGTCGTGGCCGGTATTGTGCTGAAGCGCATCGGTGCAAATACCCGTGCCACCATCGAAGCTGTCAAGGCGCGCCTGCCGATTATCCAGCAGGCCCTGCCGGACGGTGTCACGCTGGAGGCGTTTTACGACCAGGCCGAGCTGGTGGACCAGGCCGTTTCGACCGTCGTCAAGGCGCTGATCGAGGCCTTTGTGCTGATCGTGGTAGTACTGATGCTGTTTCTGATGAACTTCCGCGCCTCCCTGCTGGTGCTGTTATCGGTACCGGTTTCCATTGGCCTGGCGCTGATGGCCATGGCGTACTGGGGTATTTCGGCCAACCTGATGTCACTCGGGGGGCTGGCGATCGCCATTGGCATGATGGTCGACGGGTCGGTGGTGATGATGGAAAATATCTTCCGGCATTTATCCCGACCGGATGATACGCACCGACAGTTTGCCAGGCACGAGATGGCGCCAGGAAGTTCACATCCCTATGACGCAGAACATGATCGACATGGTATCCCGCTGCGTATCCAGGAGGCGGCACGTGAAGTGGGGCGGCCGGTTTTCTATGCCGTGCTGATTATCATTATCGTGTTCGCCCCGCTGTTTTCTCTCGAGGGCGTGGAGGGCAAGTTGTTTCATCCCATGGCGCAATCCATCGTGCTCGCCATGCTGGCCTCGCTGGGTGTGGCGCTGGTGGTGATGCCGGCCCTGGCCAGTTATTCCTTCCGGCGTGCCATCGTTGAACGCGACAGCCCGTTATTGAAACCGCTGGCCCGGACCTACCGGAAGACCCTGGGATGGGCGCAGGGACACCGGGTCATGGTGACCGGCAGTGCGCTGGGGTTGTTGGTACTGTCATTGATTATGGTGCCGTTCCTGGGGACCGAGTTCGTACCGGAACTGGAGGAGGGTACGCTCAATATCCGCGTCACACTGGCACCGTCTTCCAGCCTGGACACTGCGGTGTCGGTTGCGGAAAAACTGGAACTGCAACTGATGACCTTTCCCGAGGTGTTGTATGTATCCAGCCGGGTCGGCCGTGCCGAGATTGGCGGCGACCCGGAGCCGGTCTCCAACGTGGAGATCTACGTGGGGCTGAAACCGGTGTCGGAGTGGGCCAGTGCAGAGGACCGCAAGTCCCTGCAGGCCCTGATGGAAGAGAAAATGAATGTTCACCCCGGCCTGCTGTTTTCCTTCTCCCAGCCGATTGCTACCCGTGTCGATGAATTGCTGTCCGGCGTCAAGGCGCAACTCGCCATCAAACTGTTTGGCGCGGACCTCGGGGTGCTGGCGGAAAAAGGCCGTGAAATAGAAACCCTGACCAGGTCGGTGGAAGGCACCCGCGGCGTGGCCATGGAGCAGATCGCCGGTGAGGCGCAACTGGCCGTGCGCCCGGACCGCGATGTACTGGCGCGCTACGGCATCCCGGTGGCACAGGTAATGGACCTGGTGGCCGACGCCATAGGCGGGCAGGAGGCCGGGCAGGTGATTCGCGGCAACGAGCGTTACGAAATCAATGTGCGGCTTGCGAAAACCCACCGCAACAGCGTTGAGTCGATACGCAATATTATCCTGCAGGCGCCCGGTGGCGCCTGGGTGAAACTCGGTGATGTGGCACGGGTGGCAATTGAATCCGGCCCGCCACAAATACGCCGCGATGATGTTCAGCGCCGGGTGGTGATTCAGACCAACGTCGAGGGCCGTGACATGGGCGGGCTGGTCACGGAGCTACGGCAACGTATCAACGGGGAAATCGATTTGCCGCCCGGGTACACCGTGGTGTTCGGCGGCCAGTTCGAGAACCAGCAACGCGCACAGGCACGCTTGATGATTGTGGTGCCGCTGTCGCTGGGGCTGATTTTTCTGCTGCTCTATTTCGCCTTCCATTCCGTGGGACAGGCATTGCTGATTATGCTGAATGTACCGCTGGCGCTGATTGGCGGGATCGCCGCGCTGTTCTTTTCCGGGCAGTACCTGTCCGTGCCGGGCTCGATCGGTTTCATAGCCCTGTTCGGAGTGGCCGTATTGAACGGGGTGGTGATGGTAGCGGCGATCAACAAGCGTGCCGATAGCGACATACCACTGGACGAGGCGATCTTCGAAGGCGCTTTTTCACGTCTGCGCCCGGTACTAATGACGGCCAGCATAGCGGCCCTGGGGCTGATCCCGATGTTGCTGGCCTCCGGTGTGGGATCGGAAGTGCAAAGGCCTCTGGCTACCGTGGTGGTCGGTGGGCTGTTTTCATCAACCTTGTTAACGCTGTTCGTGATACCGGTGTTGTATGCTGCATTTTCCAGGGGGTTACTGAGTGATATTTCAAGGGAGCATTCCTGAAGCGGATGTCTGGATGTGATGACCAATGCGGAGTCGGTGCCGGCGCGGCTTCCGCGCACGAACGCCGCATTCTGATTACTGTGCTTGTCATCAATGCGGGCATGTTCGCCACCGAGTTTTCCGCGGGCCTGGTGGCAGGCTCGACGGCGTTGCTGGCCGATTCGCTGGACATGCTCGCCGATGCGATTATCTATGCCATTGGCCTGTTTGCGCTGGGCCGCGCTGCTCACTGGCGTGCGCGGGCCGCCCTGACCAGCGGGATGTTCCAGCTGGCACTGGGTGCAGGCATTGCTATCGAGGCCATTGTAAAAATCTTTGCCCATGGCCTGCCGGATGTCGCTACCATGGGGTTGTTCGGGGTGCTGGCGCTGGTGGCCAATACCATCTGCTTCGTGTTGCTGACCCGGTTTCGTGACGGCGATATCAACCTGCGCGCCACCTGGATCTGTTCACGCAACGACATGATCGGCAATGTCGGGGTACTGATTGCGGCCGGGCTGGTGCTGTGGCTTGAATCCGGCTGGCCCGACATCATTATTGGCCTGTTGATTGCGGGGGTCGTGATCCGCTCGGCGCTGCGCATTACTCTTGAAGCCAAATCAGAATTGCATGATCACCTGACCAAATCCTGATTTACCTGCACTCATTCGCTATCGACCATCTATAGAATCTTCCGAACGGGCTATCTGAATCGGGGGACAGGGGACTGTGCCGTAGGAACAAAATACACAGCAGTCACCCTCCAGGGGCTTGAGCTGTGCACCACAGCCCTTGCATTCATAATAATACTGACAACGATCCGTGGGCATGGTCTCGCTGGCCCGGTGACTACACTGCGGGCACGTCAGTTCCGAAATCAGTTCGATTGCATTCATAAGGGCACTTCTTGTCCGTGCGCATTAACTAACATTGTAGGGCCGAGTTCATTCGGCCAATATGACTGGCCGAATGAATTCGGCCCTACAGACTGCGCCTGCTATAAGGTGATTTTTCCCATTTAATCATAAGTTCCCTGGCGTTGTTCTGTCGGACAGCACACCGTGTGCGGTACCACGCCGTCCCGTTGTTCATACCAGCCGCGCGTGGCATTGACGACCTTGACGGCGACCAGCATGGCCGGCACCTCAATGAGTACGCCGACAACGGTCGCGAGTGCCGCGCCGGATTCAAAACCGAACAGGGCGATGGCCGTGGCGACGGCGAGTTCAAAGAAGTTGCTCGCCCCGATCAGTGCCGACGGACCGGCGATACAGTGCGGTGAGCGTACCTGGCGGTTCAGCAGGTAGGCCAGCCCGGAATTAAAAAACACCTGGATCAGGATTGGCACGGCCAGCAGCAGGATGACCAGCGGCTGTGCCATGATCTGTTCACCCTGGAAGCCGAACAGCAGTACCAGCGTGGTGAGCAATGCCAGCAGCGAGACCGGCTGCAGTCTGTGGATGAGCCGGGCAAGCTGCTCCTTGCCAGCTTCCCGTCCCAGCAGCCGTGTACGGACCACATTGGCGATGACCAGTGGCACGACGATATACAGGACCACGGAAAGCAGCAGCGTGTCCCACGGTACCGTGATCGACGCCAGCCCCAGCAACAGGCCGACGATGGGTGCGAAGGCAAACACCATAATGACATCGTTGAGTGCAACCTGTGACAGGGTGAAATGCGGTTCGCCTTCCGAGAGGTTGCTCCACACGAACACCATGGCGGTGCAGGGCGCGGCCGCCAGCAGGATCAGGCCGGCAATGTAGGAATCAATCTGGTCGCCCGGCAGCCAGGGCCGGAACCAGTGGCCGATGAACAGCCAGGCCAGCAGCGCCATGGAAAACGGTTTCACGCCCCAGTTGACGAACAGGGTTACGCCGACGCCGCGCCAGTGCTGTGCAACGCCCCGCAGTGCATGCAGGTCGATCTTGAGCAGCATGGGGATAATCATCAACCAGATCAGCACGGCGACCGGCAGGTTGATTTGTTCGACTTCCAGCCGGCCAAGGACCTGGAAGGCGCCTGGCGCCCATTGGCCGAGTACGATGCCGCAGAGGATGCACAGGAACACCCAGAGGGTCAGGTAACGTTCGAATAGGTTCATATCAGCACCCGGGCATCCCGTTCGCGAGTAAGCTCGCTCCTACAAACAGTAAACCCATGCAGGGGAAATCTGGCAACTGTAGGAGCCAGCTTGCTGGCGAACTGTTCATTTGCACGCATCCTGTTCGCGAGTAAGCTCGCTCCTACAATGATTTAAGCAGCGCCTGCAAGCGCTGGCGGATATCATCACGTGAGGCACGAAACACCTGCATTACTGCGTCCTCGTCGCCCGTGGCCTTTGCCGGGTCATCCAGCGGCCAGTGCACCTTGCGCACCGTGTCCGGCAAGGACGGGCAGTTGTCATCGGCATGACCGCATACCGTCACGACCAGGTCCGCCCAGCCCAGCATCGCGTCTGTCAGTTGCGTCGACTGCTGACCGGAGATGTCGACACCCGCCTCGGCCATGACCGCGATGGCGCGCGGGTTCTTGCCATGCGCCTCGATGCCGGCCGAGCAGAATTCATGATCATCCGATAGTTGACGTCCCCAGCCCTCGGCCATTTGCGAGCGGCAGGAATTGCCGGTGCACAGGAACAGGATGTTCATGGGTCAGCAACAGCCGGACCGTGCGAGGTCGGGTGTGACACAGCAACTCCGGCCCGTCGGATCATGGCCCAGGCCAGCCTCTCGAGCGGTTTCCGCTCTCACCTTCTCTGCTCCTTCACTGAAGGTCGGGATCGAGTCCAGGGTGTGAAAGGCTTCCCAGGCAATGCCCTGCGGGTCAACCGACCAGTACTTGTCGGAGCGCGCATAGCAGCAGGCGGCGTCGGTCTGCGGTGCACCATTGATATCGGCGGCCTCGAGGCGCGCCTGCAGGGCGGCGAGTTCCTCGCTGCTTTCGGTCTGGATGCCGACATGGTCGAGCCCGGTCTTGCGTCCGCGGCTGGAGATGGCGAAATTAATACGCGGGTCTTCCAGTGACCACTTGACATAGTCGTCCTTGATGATCGTAGGCTCGGCGCCGAAAATGGCATTGTAAAAACGTGTACTGCGTTCCAGGTCGCTGACGGCAACGTGCATGTGAAAACGTGACATGGCAATGCTCCTTGAAGAAGGATTCAACAGGATTCACGCACAACAGCGGGTTCCGGGCCGGTTCGGCATGTCGGCGAGCACCGCGTGGTCATCCGCATATGGTGCCACGTCACGGACACCGGCCGTGGTCGCCTCGATTACGGTCTGAGCCCAGTCGGGCAGTTCGGGATGCAGCCGGTAGTACACCCAGTGACCGGCGCGGCGGCCGGAGACGATGCCGTCCTCGCGCAGGATGGCGAGGTGCCGGGAGATCTTCGGCTGGATTATGTCCAGAGCGTGCGTGAGCTCGCAGACACACAGCTCACCTTCGCGCTGCAACAGGACCAGCGAACGCAGCCGCGTCGGGTCGGCGAGGGCACGGAACAGGCTGTCGGGCGTGAGCTGCATAGGTTAAACATACGCTTAAACATATATATGGTCAATCATAGATATTATTGCAATGATTTTAATGGATTATTCGCTGTTGGCCGAATGAATTCGGCCCTACTGTAGGGTCGAATTCATTCGACCAGCGGGTCAGTAACCAAAGATATCGACATCGATGCCCTCTTCGACCAGCCGCTCGGCGCGGGCCGAGATAAAGCGCTGGAAACTCGGTTCTTCCAGGTAGGCCTCCTGCAGCACGTAGTCGAACACGGACTGCACATGGAAGGTCTTTAGAAAGGCATCGATGCGCATGACTTCCCTGCCCTGCTTGTCAAAAAACACGATGGACGGGGCGTAACCAAGACCCAGTTCCCGCGCCCAGTCCCTGGCCGTGGTCCTGGTCCCCCCCGGGGTAAGGACCGGTGTGTCCGAGCGCATGTCCAGTTGTACGCTTTCGAACTG
>JAUVNM010000349.1 GCA_030599705.1 Gammaproteobacteria bacterium | reverse complement strand
CGCTGCCTACCGGTAGTGAGGTAATCCCGGGCAGGGTCCTTCCGGCCACGGTGACGTGCCGTGCTGCCTGGTTAAGTCGTGCACCGTGACATTCCGGGCAGGGCTGGGTGCTCAGGTAGCGGGCCAGTTCCTCGCGCACCACGTTCGAGTCGGTCTCCCGGTAGCGGCGTTGCATGTTGGTGATGATGCCTTCAAACGGGTGTTTGCGCTCGACGCTGCCACGGCGCTCGTTGAGATACTGGAAGCGGATGACCTCGCCCTGACTGCCGTGCAGGATGAACTGCCGGATATCCTCTGGCAGTTCAGCAAAGGGGGTTTCAATGTCGAAGTCGTAATGCCTGGCCAGTGCGGTGATCAACTGGAAGTAGTAGGCGTTGCGCCGGTCCCAGCCGCGTACCGCGCCGCCGGCGAGACTCAGTTCCGGATGCGCCACCACGCGCCCGGCATCAAAGACCTGGTGTACTCCGAGACCGCCACACTCCGGGCAGGCGCCGACCGGGTTATTGAAGGAAAACAGCCGGGGTTCCAGTTCCGTCAGGGAGTAGCCGCATTGCGGGCAGGCAAACTTTGCCGAAAACACCGGTTCTTCCATGGCAGGGTCATCCATATACGCAATGCGCGCGAGTCCGTCTGACAACTGCAGCGCCGTTTCGAAGGATTCAGCCAGGCGTTGCTGAATATCCGGCCGCACCCTGAACCGGTCCACTACGGCCTCGATGACATGCTTGCGCCGCAGATCCAGTTCGGGCGGTTGATCCAGTTCCACCACCGTGCCATCAATCCGTGCCCGTACAAACCCCCGGGCGCGCAACTCCTCCAGCACCTGGTGGTGTTCTCCCTTGCGTTCCTGCACCACCGGCGCCAGCAGCATCAGGCGACTGCCCTGCGTCATGGCCAGTACATGGTCGACCATCTGGCTGACGGTCTGTGCTTCCAGTACCGTGCCGTGTTGCGGGCAATGCGGTGTGCCGGTGCGAGCAAACAGCAGGCGCAGGTAGTCATAGATCTCGGTGATGGTGCCAACCGTGGAGCGCGGATTATGGGAGGTCGATTTCTGTTCGATGGAAATGGCCGGCGACAGTCCTTCGATAAGGTCCACGTCCGGTTTTTCCATTATGGACAGGAACTGTCGTGCATAGGCCGAGAGTGATTCGACATAACGCCGCTGACCTTCGGCGTAGAGGGTGTCAAAGGCCAGCGAGGATTTGCCGGAGCCGGACAGGCCGGTGATGACGATCAGCTTGTCCCGGGGTAAATCCAGGTCGATATTCTGCAGGTTGTGGGTGCGCGCACCCCGGATTCTGATCATGTCCATGCGGTAACTCGGTAACCTGACGTGTAACAGGGCAACCTGTTAATATACGGCGTTTTCACGGTCGCAGGCAAAGAGGAAATAACAGGTGAGTCAGGGTAGCAGGTCAGGGAGCGGTATGAACCGGACTGAACTGCGTGCAGCGATTTCCCTGTCATGCGTATATGCCACGCGTATGCTGGGGTTATTCATGATCCTGCCGGTTTTTGCACTGTATGCGGACCAACTGAAGGGGATGACGCCGCTTCTGACCGGGCTCGCGATCGGCGCCTACGGCCTTACCCAGGCCCTGCTGCAGATCCCCGCCGGCCTGTTATCCGACCGGGTCGGCCGCAAGCCGGTCATCATCGGTGGCCTGATGGTATTTGCCCTTGGCAGCGTGGTGGCGGCCCAGGCGGACTCCATCCAGATTGTGATCCTGGGCCGCGCCTTGCAGGGTGCGGGTGCCATCGCCGCGGCCATCATGGCGCTGGTTGCAGATCTTACCCGGGAAGCGCATCGCATCAAGGCCATGGCCTTGATTGGCATGAGTATTGGCCTGTCATTCGCTGCTGCCATGGTCCTGGGGCCGGTTCTGAACGAGTGGGTGGGGGTGCCGGGGATCTTCTGGATTACGGCCGTACTCGCAGTGGGCGGGATGATGATTGTTGCCTTTGCGGTCCCCCGACCTGCAGTCACCCGCATGCACAGCGAAGCCGAGGCGGTGCCGGCCCAGTTCAGACGGGTGCTGAAAAATGGCGAACTGCTGCGGCTGGACTTCAGTATCCTGGCATTGCATACCCTGCTGACCGCCAGTTTCGTGGTGATGCCGCTGCTGTTGCGCGATGAGGTGGGTCTGGCGGCAAGCAGCCACTGGAAGATGTATTTACCGGTCCTGTTCTGTTCCCTGCTGGCCATGATCCCCTTTATTTTCCTGGCGGGGCGCAAGGGGTTGATCAAACCGGTGTTTCTGGCAGCGGTGACGGTACTGGGTCTGGCCGAACTGGGCCTGTATCTGCTTTCTCCTACACTGATTACGGTGTTTGTCCTGTTGTTTGTCTTTTTTACGGCGTTTAATCTGCTGGAGGCCATGCTGCCTTCGCTGATCTCGCAGGTGGCGCCGGTGGACTGCCGTGGCACGGCAATGGGCTTTTACTCCAGTGCCCAGTTCCTGGGGGCCTTTCTGGGTGGTGCGCTGGGTGGGCTGATGCAGGGGTGGTTTGGATTGCAGGCGGTATTTGCATTTGCCGCGCTGGTGGCCCTGATCTGGCTGTTCGGGGCCGCGTCCATGACGCCCCCGCGTAAACTG
>JAUVNM010000049.1 GCA_030599705.1 Gammaproteobacteria bacterium | reverse complement strand
GTTCCTGTGGACACCACCGCACTTCTGGAGTCTGGCCTTCAAGTACAAGGATGAATATGCGGCAGCCGGTGTGCCCATGCTGCCGGTGGTGGTCAGTGAAGCAACCGCGGCACGCATTATCCTCGGACACACGGTGGTGCTGGTCGCGCTTTCCCTGCTGCCGTTCCTGTATGGCCTGGGCTGGATCTACCTGCTGGGCGCCGCCGCCGGTGGCGGCTGGTTTGTCTGGACCAGTGTTGGCCTGGTACGCAAACCTTCCGCCAAAACGGCCATGATCAATTTCCATGCCTCGCTGATGCAACTGAGCCTGCTGCTGGTCGCCGCCATCCTGGATGCCTGGCTGCTGTAGGGTCGAATTTATTCGACCGGTCGAGATTGGCCGAATAAATTCGGCCCTACTGTTCGCGAGCAAGCTCGCTCCTACAAGACAAAATTTCAAAGTACCAAGATGCGACTGATTCAATGCCTCATCGTTGCGTTCATATTCATCGCGGGCACGGCCAGTGCCGCCCTGGATAAAGAAAGCACGAATTATGACGAGAAGGCCGCCCTTGCGCTGAGCCAGGCGGCAATCGGCCATGAGGTCGGTGATTACTCCTTTCTTGACGGCAATGGTAAGCAGGTAACCCTGGAATCCCTGCGCGGCAAGCCGGTCGTTATCAGCCTGATCTATACCAGTTGCTATCACATCTGCCCCACCGTGACGACCAATCTTGCAAAGACAGTCAATATTGCGCGGGACGCGCTGGGCGATGACAGTTTCTCGGTGCTGACCATCGGTTTCGACACGCCGGTCGATACACCGGACCGTATGCGGGTGTTCGCTGCACAGAGAAATATCGATATGGGCAACTGGCATTTTGTCAGTGCCAATGCCGAAACCATGCAACAATTGACCAATGACACGGGTTTTAGTTATTTCAGCAGTCCGAAGGGCTTTGACCACATGATCCAGGCCACGGTGCTGGATTCTGACGGCAAGGTCTACCGCCAGATCTACGGCATGGCCCCGGATGCGCCGGCGCTGGTCGAACCGCTGAAGGAAATACTCTGGGGCAAACAAGTTGCCGCCACACCACTGGAAAGCATGCTGAACAACATCAAGCTGTTCTGCACGGTGTACGACCCGACCACCGGCATGTACCGCTTTGACTACTCGATCTTTATCGGTTTATTCATCGGCCTGGTGACACTGGGTGGCACGGCCTGGTTTATAATCCGCGCCTGGCGAAAATCAACGCCGGCCCGACCGTCAACGTGACCGGCCCGCGGAAAATTGCCCGGGCAGCCTTTGAGTCTGTCGATAAACTGTTCGACAGGGCCTTCACCCCTGCATTGAACCCGCTATACCATCTCGGTACGCTCGGCTGGTTCTTCTACTGGATTGTCATTGTCAGCGGTATCTACCTGTATATCTTTTTCGATACCGGCATCAGCCAGGCTTACGAATCGCTTGAATACATAACCAACGTGCAGTGGTATGCCGGCGGTGTCATGCGCAGCCTGCACCGCTATGCCTCCGACGCCCTGATTATTGTCATAATGCTGCACCTGCTGCGCGAGTTCGTCATGGACCGCTACCGCGGTGCACGCTGGTTCAGCTGGTTTACCGGGGTGCCCCTGATATGGCTGGTGTTTGCCTGTGGCATCAGCGGCTACTGGATGGTCTGGGATGTACTCGCCCAGTACATTGCTATCGCCTCGACCGAGTGGCTTGATTCACTCGGCATCTTCGGCCAGTCGATCGCTCGCAACTTCCTGAATTCCGAAACACTGAGTGGCCGGTTCTTTACACTCATGGTATTCATACACATTGCCGTGCCGCTGTTCACGCTGCTGGCGATGTGGATCCATATCCAGCGCCAGAGAGATGCAAAGGTAAACCCGCCCGTGGGTCTTGCGGTCGGCACCCTGGGCATGTTGCTGGCCCTGTCTTTTATCGAACCGGCGGTCAGTCAGCCACCCGCAAATCTGGACATGGTGCCCGCGATTATCAATTTTGACTGGTTTTACCTGGCGCCCTACCCGTTTCTTGATCGGCTTCCCGGCCTGACCATGTGGGCGCTGGCCGGAGCCGGCACCCTGCTGTTACTGGCCCTGCCCTGGCTACCGCCGCTGCGCCGGAAGGCGGCCGCCGTGGTCGACCTCGGCAACTGCAACGGCTGCGGCCGCTGTGTTGATGACTGTCCGTTCGATGCAGTATCCCTGCAGCCACGCACGGACGGGACAGAGTTTTCAGAGGAGGCCATCGTCAGCAATGATCTGTGTACCAGTTGCGGGATTTGTGTCGGTGCCTGTCCTACTTCCACACCCTTCCGCCGAACGGCAGAGCTGGTACCAGGCATCGATCTGCCTGACCAGGGCATGCGCGCCCTCCGGGAGAAGACACTGGCAATAGCAGAAAAACTTACCGGCACGGCACGTATCATTGTTTACGGCTGTGAACATGGCCCCGGCCTGGAAAAACTCGAAACCGGCCAGATTGGCGTAATAAAGCTGCCCTGCATCGCCCAGTTGCCGCCCGCCTTCATCGACTTTGTCATTAGCCGTCGACATGCCGAGGGGGTGTTTCTGACCGGTTGTTCCGAAGGCAATTGTCACTACCGTCTTGGCCAGCACTGGGAAGACCAGCGTCTCGCCGGTGAGCGTGATCCATACCTGCGCAAACGTGTCCCGACTGATCGGGTTGGAAAATACTGGGCCGGCATAACCGGCAGCAAACACCTGCAGCAGGAACTGGCCGCATTTCATGACCGACTGAAGGTGCAACCACCCCTGCAGCAGCGAAAACCCGGACGCCCTGCTGATGCAGCGACTGCAGACAGGGCCGAGAGTCATGAGTAGGATCACGCAGATAATCGGCCAGGCAATTGCCTACAGCCTGTTTGCCGTAGTCGTGGGCTACTTTGCCACGCGGCCCGCCTATACCCATCTCGCCCCGGACAAGGCGGTCATCAAGTTGAGTTTCAGCCATGCCGGTGCACACATCGAGGAATGCCGGCGGCTGACACAGGAAGAACTGAACCGCATGCCACCGAACATGCGCCAGCCCACGGATTGCCCGCGGGCACGGGTACCCCTGATGATTGAAGTGGAACTGGATGGCCAGTTGATTTACCGTGATGAACTACCGGCTTCCGGGCTGGCCAGCGATGGCGCCTCAACGGCCTATAAAGTTTTTCCGGTCAACGCCGGCCAACACCACCTGACAGTACGGTTACGTGACAGTCGGCGCACTGACGGCTTCGATCATGAAAAGTCAGCTGACATCACACTGACGCCACAACAGAATTTTGTCATTGATTTCCGCCCGGAACTGGGCGGTTTCCTGTTCTCGTGAGGACGCCATGGCACTGATAGAGTGGAAAGATGAGTTCTCGGTCGGCGTTGCCGATGTCGACCATGAACACCGGGAACTTATCGGGCTGATCAACAAACTGCATGATGCCATGTCAGGCGAGGATGCCACCCTCACGGTTCTGGACTTCCTGGGTGAGATCTACGCACACGTGTCGGCACATTTCGCGCTTGAGGAAAAGATCATGCGTAAGTACCACTATGACCAGTACCAGGACCACAAGGACGACCACGAGCGGCTGCTCGATGAGATTCGCGATATCATGGATGCCTATGAAGAGAACACCTACTTCAGTGACGAGGAATTTGCCGGCCAGGTCGAGCGCTGGTTTACCGGGCACTTCAAGACAAAGGATTCGCGCCTGCACAAACAGCTTGGAAAATAACCCGATTACGCTGATAAATGCTAGAATCCATGCGCCGCCAACACCCGTAGACCGGCAAGGAGAATCAGATGACTGCAAATACCGGACTGCTGGAGCAATCACTGGAAACCGCTGATATCGCGGTTTGTGTCAAGGATTCGGAGAAACGGGTTCTGATGCAGAATGCGTATTGTCGCCGTGTCTGCGGTGATCAGTCGGGCAAGGTGTGCACCGATGGTTGTATGGCGCTGTATGCCGGTGACCAGCAGCAGCAGTGGAAGGACTGGGGTTCCCGGGTCTACAGGAACAGCCTGATTCACGGCAGCTTCCATGATGTCACCTTGCTGTGCAGTGCCGAACGCATCATTACCTTTCTGCAGCCCCTCCGGGAGAAATACGCGCAGGCGCTCGAATATTTCCGGGGCAAGGGCCTGACACGGCGCGAGACCGAGGTAATTTCCCTTACTATTCAAGGCGTTAAGAATACGGATATTTGCACCCGGCTGTCGATCTCCAGGGCGACGCTGAGGACCCACCTGAATAATGTCTACCGGAAGTTCCGGGAAATGGGCGAACTGCCGGAGTTCATCCCGGCCAACCGGGTGACCGCACCGTAGCCGGTCAATGGTTAGCGTTTAAGGTACACTTCAGCCATGCACAGCGAGGCCCTCTATATAGCTCTCCTCATCGCGCCATGGGTCCTGGTGTTAGTTGCCGTATTCTTTTATCGCCAACGGCGGAAACGCAAGACGCTGAACGATTCCGGAAGTGGTCGGGATGGCGACGGAGGAAGAGCCAAATAAATCAGGGCTAATATTTCTGGTACTTCCCCTGATCGAGTGGGTTGCACCTGCTCAGCAAGGTCACTCGATCAGGGGGAGAGCCATATTTCTTTCAGTGGCGCTCCTCGATATTGATGGTCAGTGACCGGCGCATCGCACCGGAACCCGTGCCCTGCATGGGGCGTACCGAGTGCCAGGAGTTAAATGTGCGCACAAACAGCACGGCCTGGTTTGGCTGAAAATCAAAGGTATCGATGACCTCCATGTCCTCAAAGCGGCCCTGGCGATTGAGCCGGTTAAAACTGTACTCCGGGTTCCTGGGGCGATTCAGGTCAGTGCCGCCCCCGAATGCCGGGTCCCATTCATTGTCACCCAGAATAGACACAATGATCGTCACGATCTTGCCGGGGGAGTCGGTGTGCGGCAGTACATGACCGCCATCGACAGGCAGCATGGAATACTCAAAGCGGGCACCGAGCCGGCCACGTGTGGAACGAAAGTGCCCCTTTGCCAGCTTGCTGATGCGCCGCACCACACGGCGCCCGGGTGACAGCATCTTGTAACCAAGTTCCAGGTGCCGCTCTTCCAGGGCCTGCAGAACGTCCTTGATGAAGGCATCGCTCTTGATCCACTGGTGCAACTCCTTCCAGACCGGACGGGTATGCACCAGCTGCTGGTACCCGCGCCGGTTGGTCTTTTCCGACAGTGAATACTTGCTTCCGACCACGGACAGATCACCGAACATGTCTACATCGGGAAATTCATTCACGAACTCCCGGTACAGGCCTGCATCCATCAGCGGCCTTGCCATGCCGATGGGAAAGGGCTCATAGCGGAACTGCAACTGGTCGAAGGAAAACATACCTGATGTCATACCGTCCATCCCCTTACTGTTTAAATAATCGTTCCAGCCGCTTGAACAAATGCGTCCCGGACCGGGCTGCTTGCTGTGCATACCAGGCGATTCGATTCGGCTTGACCCAGCTCATCTGGACCATGCGACGCTCACCCTCGAATGGCTTGTAGCCATGCCATGAGCGGTTACAGCGATGGAACGCCAGCACGGTACCGGCAAGCGGCGCCACTTCAGCGGCATAATCCTCGATATCCGTTCCGGAACGCAGCACCCGGAACCGGCCTCCGGCCTGCTCCCACTCCGGGTTGAAATACACCAGCAAGGTAATGATCTTGCTCCAGTGATCGGTATGGATGTGGCCGTCACTGGGCTCGGAAAACTTGCGTACTGTAATGGTCTTGATCGCCCCTGTCAGGTCGACACCGAACTTGTCAGCAACATGCTGCTCGAACTCGGGGCTGTCCAGTTCCTCTATCAGCTGCCTGAAGTGCGGACCGTAATCGAGATCTTTCGGCGCATAGTTGGCCGGCTTGTCGATAGACGGGTAATCCTGGTTGAGTTCCGTAATTTTCTCGGAGCGGATGGCATTCGGCACCACCAGAAAGTCGAACGGGTCCTGCTGCAGCGGTGCGCTGTCGATCGCGGTCAGGTCTATAACTGTCATACGGGCATCACCATGTTTACACAGAAGGGTTGTTGCTCAGGCCGCCAGTGACGGGGTCCGCTCCAGGACCTCCAGCGCATCATGGCGCAGGTGGTTCCAGCGCATTTCGTCACGCAGCTGCGCCTCGGTAATGATCCCCTGGTCCAGGCATTCCCGCACCAGGCCAAAGAAAAAGTTTTCCTGGTTTGAGTCCGGGTGCTTCCCGTAGGTCCCCAGCAGACCGTAATCACCAAACAGGGCGCGGCGGGTCCGCCGCAGCCAATGCCGGGGCGGGAATAGCTGGAAGACATCCGCTGGCCGGTACTCAATGGGCAGCCCGGTCTTCCAGGGCTGGTGCTTGCGCTTGGTGGTATGCAGCATCCTGGTCTGGTCAGTCAGGTGGTCAAAGTCGTTCCATTCATTCTCGAACAGCCCGATGGTTTCAGGGTCTTCGTACTTCAGACAGACCCACTTCATGTAATCGCGCTGGAACTCGAACATGGCGTTGAACTGCTCATCAAACTTCCAGTGGGTCAGTTTTTCGCAATCGAGCAGCATGACACTGGTTGCCAGGCAACCGCGCTTGCCCTTGTTACCGGATTTCGGGCGGCACATGATCGCCTTGCCCATCATGTCGCGCGATAGCAGTTCCCAAACATCGCCGACGGCAAATACATCCGGGTCGATCGCGACCGCGCGTCCGGAATAACCCATCAGTTGCGGCGGCAGAAACCGGCTGGGGGTAAAGGACTGCAGGTCATTGCGCACCCAAAGCCGTTTACCGCCACCGCGCAGGAATGGTTCACCCTCGTGTTCACGAAAAACCGGAATGTCCTCGTAATTCATGATCCGGACATCGAACTTGTCGTTGTTGCGCGAATTCCTGCGCAATGCATACTCTGCCACGATGGCGCCGAGCATCTGCTTGTGATTTGCCTGTATGAAGACGCAATGATCCACGTATTTGTCCCTCGCTGCTTTCACCATGTATTTCCTGAATATACGGCCATGTCAGACTCCGGACATGGTTATGCAAGATTATCAGGCACACGGCAAACCTGTTTAATTGATCCAGATCAACAAATCAGCTGCTGACACACAACATCATCCCCGTACTGAAAACCTCCGGGTGCGAATTGCAGGGTCAATAGTGATGAATTCAGATCAACCCCGGGGGTTGATATTCCGGGAAACTCAGGATTGCTAAACTCGCCCCGGATTCGATAAAGGGGTCAGATCCCTTTATCTACGGCAATAACTGATGAGGAAACGGGTCATGGAAAATTGTGTCTTTATTCACACCAACCACAAACAGATTGTCGGCGCCATCGTGGCAGAGTATGCATTGCGCAGGAATTCGCGCAACAACGACAAGTTCGATGTCCGGATTATCCAGCTCAAGGACTACCCGTTCTTCCAGGAACACGAGGGTCAGGAGTATCTGCGTGACAGCATGAAACGTCCCTGGCTCAATGAAGACCTGCAGTCATTCACGCCACTGCGCTTCATGCCGCCGGAGCTGATGGGGTATTCCGGGCGTTCCGTGGTGATCGACCCGGACATCTTCGCCGTCGGCGATGTCTGGGAGTTGCTGTCACGCGACATGATGGGCAAGGCCATCATGTGCCGGCCACGGGGCGGCTCCAAGGGACTCAATGACAAGTGCCTGGCTACCAGCGCCATGCTGCTCGATAACGCCAAATTGACCCACTGGCAGGTTGAGAGACAATTCAATGCCATGTTCGAGTTCAAGCGCGATTACATGGACTGGATATGTCTCAAAACCGAACCACGCGATACCATCGGACTGTTCGAGAACGAGTGGAACGACTTTGACCACCTGACCGATCAGACCAAAATGCTGCATACCACCAAGCGCAGGACCCAGCCCTGGAAGACCGGTCTGCCCATCGATCACCGGCCGCGGGAAAAATTCCGCAAGTTCCCGCCGCTCAGGGTATTGATGAAGGCGCGGCGCAAACTACTGGGTGAATACGCCCTGCTGGGCCATTACAAACGGCACCCGGACCCGAACCAGGAAAATCTCTTCTTCGGCCTGCTGAAGGAATGCCTGGAACAAGGCCTCATCAATGAAGAAATGATTCATGAGGAGATGCGCCAGAATCACGTGCGTCATGACGCACTGAAGGTAGTGGAGCGTACGCCCCCACTGGCTCCCGCTGCCTGATTTTGATAAAGGGGTCAGATCCCTTTTTCATGAAGCGCAGTGGATTATCAACACATAGCAGGAGAAAAAGGGATCTGACCCCTTTATTGAGAGGTAACTGACAGTGGATTACTGTGTCTTCATTCACACCAATCACAAGCAGATTGTCGGTGCACTGGTTGCTGAATACGCGTTGCGCAGGAACTCGCGCAACAACGACAAGTTCGACGTCCGCATTATCCATCACAGGGACTACCCGTTCTTCAAGGAACGCGAAGGCCAGCTCTACCTGCGCGATGGCGTGAAGCGTCCCTGGCTCAATGAGGATCTGCAGTCATTCACGCCACTGCGCTTCATGCCGCCGGAACTGATGGGGTATTCCGGGCGCGCCGTGGTGATCGACCCGGACATCTTCGCCGTTGGCGATGTCTGGGAGTTGCTGTCACGTGACATGCAGGGCAAGGCCATTATGTGCCGGGCACGGTCCGGACCCAAGGGCTGTATTGACCACTGCCTGGCCAGCAGCGCGATGCTGCTTGATTGTGAAAAACTCACCCACTGGCGGGTCGAGGAACAGTTCAATGAAATGTTCGGCTCCCAGCGCGATTACCAGCCCTGGATCTGCCTGAAGCTGGAGCCACGCGCGACCATCGGGTTGTTCGAAAAGGAATGGAATGACTTCGACCGGCTCAATGAGAGGACGAAGATGCTGCACAACACCCGACGCAGG
>JAUVNM010000250.1 GCA_030599705.1 Gammaproteobacteria bacterium | reverse complement strand
GTGAGCGCAATCCTCACCGGCCTGCAACGACCGGACGGAGAACGTCTGCTGCGGCCCGTGGGTGTCGCCATCGGGCCGGATGGCGCGCTGTATTTCACCAGTGATTCCCGCCTGCAGGGTTTGTTCCGGTTACGCAAAACCGGGCAGTAAATCAAGCAGCGTCCGTCTGATCATTACCACGCAAGCTGCGTATTGACACACTGCGGCAACAATGGTTGGATAGGCCCGGTACAGACAACCCACGGAGGTTTTTCCATACAACATCGCTGCTAGCATGCAATCTGTTTCATCTGGTTTGTTCGTGTTCAACCCTTGAGAGGAACAGCACATGGCCAAGCATTCACGCAACCGGGGCAGATCGATCAGTAAGAAAACCAGAAAACGATCCGAACCTGAACTCTATGACCACGATGGCGTCGTTATCGATATCAACGCCTTTGCTTCCCACCCCCCCGGCAAATACTCCTCCTCCCGCAATCATCACCCGCTCATCCAGGCCCGC
This sequence comes from Gammaproteobacteria bacterium, assembly GCA_030599705.1. GTDB lineage: Bacteria > Pseudomonadota > Gammaproteobacteria > UBA9214 > UBA9214 > SZUA-186. The sequence continues at coordinate 3,213 of JAUVNM010000250.1, read as the reverse complement.
AACCCCGCGCAGGGCCACTACATGGCGGCCATCAGGACCAACCAGCTCACCTTCGGACTCGGGCCGGCCGGCACCGGCAAGACCTTCTGCGCCACGGCCATGGCCGTCGAGGCCTTCGAGCGGCGCGAAATCGAGCGCATTATCTTCACCCGGCCGGCCATCGAATCCGGCGAGAGCCTCGGTTATCTCCCCGGCAAGCTGATGGAAAAGCTGGAGCCCTGGTTCGGCACGTTCCGCAACTACCTGGCGGACTTCCTGGGACGCGGTGTGGTGGAGTGCGCCATCAAGAACGAACGCATCGTGTTTGAACCGCTGGCCTATATGCGCGGCAAGACCTTCGAGGATGCCTTCGTGGTCCTGGATGAGGCGCAGAACTGTACCCGCCTGCAACTGAAGATGTTCCTGACACGCATCGGCGAATGCGCGCGCGTGGTCGTCAACGGCGACACCCATCAGACCGATATCGGCAACGGATCGGGGCTGGTGGATGCGGCCACACGCCTGCATGGACTCGATAATGTCTGTATCCACGAGTTCGAAACCGGGGACATCGTGCGCAGCAAGCTGGTACGTGACATTATCCAGCGCTACGAAACGGGCTAGAAGTTGTAACAGGCCGAATAAATTCGGCCCTACAAAGAACGGTGCTGTAGGGCGGAATTTATTCCGCCAGGCAATTTTGACGCAGAACCGGGGCACTGTTTACTGCAGTGCCAGCGTACAACCGGTAAGCTTCCTGCCATGGACTGGCTTGGACTGTCACTGGTGTCCGCGTTTGCACTGGCGACAGCGGACACACTGACGAAGCGTTACCTGTCGCATTACCGTGCCGGCGATCTCGTGCTGGTGCGTTTCGGCGCCACCGGCATTCTGCTGCTGCCGCTACTTGCCGCCCGGCCCTGGCCGGAACTGCCGCTCCCCTTCTGGTACTGGGTCGCTGCCCTGCTGCCGTTCGAGATCCTTGCCATGTGGCTTTACATGCAGGCCATCCGGCAATCCCCGCTGTCCCTGACCCTGCCCTACCTTGCCTTCACCCCGGTATTCAATATGCTGACCGCATACCTGCTGCTCGGTGAAACGGTCACGCTGCAGGGGTTCACTGGTATCGCGCTGATCGTCTGCGGCGCCTGGCTGCTGAACCTGGAATCCGCCCGCAATAGCCGTGGCCTGGATGTGTTCGGCCCCTTCCGTGCCATCCTGCGCGAACGCGGGTCACGGCTGATGCTGATCGTCGCCCTGCTCTACAGCCTGACCTCGGTACTCGGCAAGGGGGCGCTGCAATACACGGAACCGGGTTTCTTCGGGCCGTTTTATTTCGTGTTGCTGGGCCTGGTCACAATCCTGCTGTTCAGCCTGCGCAATGCCCGCCCGCTGCAGGTGCTGACCCGTCATCCCTGGGCCCATCTCGGGGTGGGCCTGTTCATGGCCCTGATGGTACTGACGCATTTCTACGCCATCGCGCACGTGGAGGTGGCCTACATGATCGCGGTGAAGCGCACCAGCCTGCTGTTCGGCATGCTCTACGGCGCCTGGCTATTTGCCGAGACCGGCCTGGCGAAAAACCTTGTCGCCGGTATGCTGATGATCCTCGGGATACTGCTGATCGTCGGTTAGCCCGCACGGCTTACCGCGGGGCATAAATTTTTGTGTGGTGCGAGTCCGGGTCAGGCGACCTGGACGGGAATACTGTGGCGGGTGTCCTTGATGCGGTTGTCCGCATCCAGGTAGATGAGCGTCGGCTTGAAGGCCGCGGCTTCCTGCTGCGAGAGGACGGCGTAGGAACAGATGATGACGCGGTCTCCAGGAGCGGCCTTGTGCGCGGCCGCGCCGTTCACCGAGATAATGCCGGTATGGTCCCCGGCGCGAATGGCATAGGTGGTGAAGCGTTCGCCGTTGTCCAGGTTATAGATATGGATCTGCTCGTACTCGCGGATATTGGCGGCTTCCAGCAGGCGTCCGTCGATGGCGCAGGAACCCTCGTACTCGAGTTCCGAGTGGGTCACCGAGGCGTGGTGCAGCTTGGATTTCAACAAGGTCACTTGCATACGGGAATGCTTCCTGTGGCTTCCGGAATCAAACACCGATTATCCAGCCTTGCCGGCCAGAGTTCAAGACAAAAACCCTGATCATTATATGAGGTTGTCAGGCTAACTTATTGATATCCCGATATTGTCGATCAGGCGCGCCCCACCCAGCCAGGCCGCGGCGAGCACCCTGAGCGAGGAATCCCCGACACCCGGTTCACCAAGGTCCGCGGCTCGCCGGATACTGACATAGTCCGGCCGGAAACCGGCGGCCACCAGTGCCGCGCTGGCCGCCGCCTCCAGCGCGGCAAACCCGGCCTCGCCCCCCTCCACCTGCGCCCTGACCCGGCACAGCTGCCGGTACAACTCCGGCGCAATGGCCCGCTCCTGCGGTTGCAGGTAGTGGTTGCGCGAACTCATTGCCAGCCCGTCAGCCTCGCGCACGGTCTCGACAGCGTCAATCTCGATCGGCAGACACAGGTCCTGCACTAGGCGCCGAATCAGCAACAACTGCTGGTAGTCCTTCTCCCCGAACGCGGCAATGTCCGGCTGCACCATACCGAACAGTTTGGCGACCACGGTCGACACGCCGTTCATGTGCGACGGGCGGTGCTCGCCCTCCAGCAGACTGTTGAGACCCGGCACCGCGACCACGGTGGTGTGCCGGGTACCGTCCGGGTACATGGTATGAACGTTCGGCGCAAACAACAGGTCGGCATCCGCGTCCATCAGTGCCGCCTTGTCCAGATCCATGGTCAGGGGATAGCTTTCACAATCCTCACCGGCGCCGAATTGCATGGGATTGACAAAGATGCTGACGACTACCCGGTCGGCAATGGCACGTGCATGCCGGACCAGTTGCAGGTGCCCGGCATGCAGGTTGCCCATGGTCGGTACCAACGCGATGCGGCTTTCGTGTTTGCGCCAGGCGCGGATGTGCTGACGCAGTTCATCGACTTGTGTACAGACGTCCATGGCGGGTTTTCAGAAACTGTGTTCAGGTGCCGGGTAACTGCCATCCTTGACGGCGCGGATGTAGGCTTCGACCGCCGCGCGGATCGAACCAGTCCCGGCAAGGAAGTCCCTGACGAATTTCCGCGGCTTGCCCGGGGTGATCCCGAGCATGTCGTAGAGCACCAGTACCTGGCCGTCGCAGCCCGGGCCGGCGCCGATGCCGATGGTCGGGATG
>JAUVNM010000086.1 GCA_030599705.1 Gammaproteobacteria bacterium | reverse complement strand
CTTCCTGTGGTTCAACGCCTACCCGGCGATGGTGTTCATGGGTGACGTGGGCGCACTGGCGCTGGGCGCGGCGCTCGGCATCGTCGCCGTGCTGGTGCGCCAGGAACTGGTACTGCTGATCATGGCCGGGGTGTTCGTGATGGAAACCGTATCGGTCATCCTGCAGGTGGCATCGTACAAGTTGACGGGGCGGCGCATCTTTCACATGGCGCCGCTGCACCATCATTTTGAACTGAAGGGCTGGCCGGAACCGCGGGTGATTGTGCGTTTCTGGATTATCACGGTGATCCTGGTGCTGGTTGGACTGGCCACGCTGAAGATTCGTTGATGAGCATGAATGGCAATCGTTGTTACGTAGGAGCGGCCTTGGCCGCGCACCGGATCTGGCCACATACCGTTCGCGGGCAAGCCCGCTCCTACCGTTGGTTATTGAATAATTTATGACAACCATGGTGGTCCCGGTTCAGGAAATGAAGGAACATTTTGACAGTGTGCACAGAACGCTGGTGGTCGGTCTGGGCAAGACCGGGCTGTCGGTTGCGCGCTACCTGTCCGGGCGCGGCCTGCCGGTCGCCATCGTGGACAGTCGTGCCGAGCCACCGGGGCTGGAGGCGCTGCTTGCCGATCTGCCCGCGGATGTCGCGCTGTTTCTCGGGGGCTTCGAGGCAGCGGCCTTCGAGCGTGCCGAGCAAATCATTGTCAGTCCGGGAGTGGCGCTGGCCACGCCGCAGATTGCCGCGGCGCGCGCGCGCGGGGTCGCGGTCATCGGCGACATCGAACTGTTTGCGCAGGCTGCTGCGGCACCGGTCGTTGCCATTACCGGCTCCAACGGCAAGAGCACTGTGACCACGCTGCTGAGCGCGATGGCGCAACGTGCCGGGTTGCAGGTCCGTACCGGCGGTAACATCGGCACCCCGGCGCTGGACCTGCTCGCGGAGACCGAGCCGGACCTGTACCTGCTCGAGCTTTCCAGTTTTCAGCTGGAAACGACGCATTCCCTGCAACCGGCCGCGGCCGTGGTGCTGAATATCAGTGCCGACCACCTGGACCGCTACCCGGACATCGAGGCCTACGCGGCGGCCAAGGCGGGGGTCTATCGCCATGCCGCCCTGCAGGTCGTCAATGCCGATGACCCGGCGGCGGCCCGGCTGGTCGATCCGGAGCGGCCACAGGTCCGTTATACGCAGCAGGTCCCGGCAGCGGGGGACTATGGCATCCGCGCCAGTGCTGGCAGCCGTTGGCTGGCCTGCGGTGACGAGCTGATCATGCCGGTTGCCGGGATCGGCATGTCCGGGCGTCACAATGCCGGCAATGCGCTCGCGGCACTGGCGCTGGGGGCGGCCCTGGGACTGCCCCGCGACGCCATGATCGAAGCCCTGCGTGAGTTCCATGGCTTGCCGCATCGCATGCAGCGCATCACCGTGCGGGACGGGGTTAGCTGGTACAACGATTCCAAGGGCACCAATGTCGGCGCCACGCTGGCCGCCATCGATGGTATCGAGGGCAAGGTCGTGTTGATTGCCGGGGGTGATGCCAAGGATGCGGACCTGTCGCCCCTGGTGGCGGCCCTGCAGCGCAAGGGCCGCGGGGCCGTGCTGATGGGCAAGGCCGCCGCTGAACTGCAGGCGTTGTTGACCGGAACCCTGCCGGTCGCGCGGGCGGACGCCATGGCGCAGGCCGTCGGGCTGGCGGCCGGCATGGCGCAACCGGGTGATGCGGTGCTGCTGTCACCGGCCTGTGCGAGTACCGACATGTTCCGTGATTTTCAGGAGCGTGGTGATGTCTTTGTTGCCGCGGTGCGGGAGCTCGACGCATGATGGCAGCCGTCAGCCAGGCGCGCTCAAGCACGGTCCGCGGTGCGCGCATTCCGCGGCTTGATTACCTGCTGCTGTTCGGGGCACTGGGGCTGACAGCACTCGGCCTGGTCATGGTGTCATCGGCCTCCATTACCCTGGCCGACCGGGAACTGGGACAGCCGTTTTACTACGCTATCCGCCAGTCGGTGTATATCGCGATCGGTATCGGCGGCGCCCTGCTGCTGTTCCGGGTGCGGCTGGCCCTGCTGGAACAGGCCGGGGTGGTATTGCTGGCCGGTGCGCTGGCCCTGCTGGTGGCGGTCATTATCCCGGGTGTCGGGCACCAGGTGAACGGCAGTGTGCGCTGGCTCAATACCGGGCTGTTCAACCTGCAGGTGTCCGAGCCGGCGAAGCTGATGATCCTGGTCTACCTGGCGAGTTACCTGGCGCGTCACGGGGAAGAGGTCCGCACCCGGCTCTCCGGTTTTATCAAGCCGCTGGCCATTCTGGTGCTGGCCGCCCTGCTGTTGCTGCTGGAGCCGGATTTCGGGGCCACGGTGGTGCTGGTCGCGACCGCCATGGGGATGATCTTTATTGCCGGTGTCCGGCTGTGGCAGTTCAGCGGCATGCTCGGGCTGGCCGGCGTATCGCTGGCCGGGCTCGCGGTGTCATCGCCGTACCGCATGGAACGCCTGACGACCTTCCTGAATCCGTGGGCGGATCCTTTCGACAGCGGTTTTCAGTTGACCCAGTCATTGATTGCCATCGGTCGCGGCGAATGGTTCGGCGTGGGCCTCGGCGCGAGTATCCAGAAACTGTTCTACCTGCCGGAGGCGCATACCGACTTCGTGTTCGCGGTACTCGCGGAGGAGCTCGGGCTGTTCGGTGTGTTCACGGTGATGGCGCTGTATGTGCTGGTGGTGTGGCGCGCCTTCGTCATTGCGGCAACGGCAGAGAAGGCCGGCAATGCCTTTGCGGCCCTGCTGGCCTGGGGGATCGGCATCTGGTTCGGCATGCAGGCCTTCATCAACATGGGCGTCAACATGGGTCTGTTGCCGACCAAGGGACTGACCCTGCCACTGATGAGTTATGGCGGTTCCAGCATGGTGGTGATGTGTGCCGCCATAGCCCTGTTGCTGCGGGTCGATTTCGAGACCCGCTGTACCGTCGAGGGATTGTCCGCGAGCGGGGCGGCGCGGGCAAAACGCCGGAGAACAGCGACATGACGACGGCTGGCGACAACCGCAGGCCGGTGCTGATCATGGCGGGCGGAACCGGCGGTCACGTGTTTCCCGCACTTGCCGTGGCGCAGGAACTCACGGCGCTGGGTGTCCCGGTTTCCTGGCTCGGGACCCGGCAGGGCCTGGAGGCACGGGTGATTCCGGAGGCCGGGTATCCGTTGTCGACCATCCGGGTATCGGCACTGCGTGGCAAGGGCCTGTTGCGAAAATTGCTGGCGCCGCTGATGCTCGCCCTGGCCTTGTGGCAGACGCTGATTGTGTTTCTGCGTCTGCGACCGGCGGCGGTACTCGGCATGGGTGGGTTTGTGGCCGGGCCGGGAGGCGTGACGGCGTGGCTGTTGCGGCGGCCGTTGTTGATCCACGAACAGAACGCCATCCCGGGGAGGACCAACCGCCTGCTGGCGCCACTGGCATGCCGTGTCATGGAGGGTTTCCCGGGCAGCCTGCCGGCAGCGCGTCACGCCGTGCCCACCGGCAACCCGGTGCGTGCCGGGATCAGCGCAGTGCCGGCCCCGGAACAGCGCTTTGCGGAGCGTACCGATACGCTGCGCCTGCTGGTCGTCGGCGGCAGCCTGGGGGCGCAGGTGTTGAACGAGACCGTGCCGCAGGCACTTGGACGGTTGCCGGAAAGCACGCGCCCACAGATTTATCACCAGACCGGGGTGGCCGGCCTCGAGGCCGTGCAGGCCGGCTACCGGGGTGTCGTGAACCATGCCCGGGTGGAGGCCTTCATACAGGATATGGCGGCCGCCTATGCCTGGGCAGACCTCGTGGTGTGCCGGGCGGGCGCACTGACGGTTGCCGAGCTGGCGGCGGCCGGCGTGGCATCGGTGCTGGTGCCGTTTCCGTATGCCGTTGATGATCACCAGACCGCCAACGCGAACTACCTGGTCACGGCCGGTGCGGCCATCCTGGTGCCGCAGACCGAATTCAGCGCCGCATCCCTGGCAGCGCTACTGGCGCGCTTTGGCGGCCGGCGTGATGCCTTGCTGGAGATGGGATGCGCGGCGCGCACCCTGGCGCGGCCGGATGCCGCCCGGCAGGTCGCCGGCCTGTGTCTCGAGGCGGGTGGCTACACGGTTGGGGTTGCCGCATGAGCCTGCCCGCACGTCCCGGCGCCGTGGTCCAGCCCCAGGGTATGGGCCGGGTACGCCGGATCCACTTCGTCGGTGCCGGTGGCGCCGGCATGGGCGGTATCGCCGAGGTGCTGCACAACCTGGGTTATAGCGTCAGCGGTTCCGACCTGCGGGAAAACGCGGTCACGCGCCGGTTGGTAACACTGGGCGTGAAAGTCGCCATCGGCCATGCGGCCGCTCACGTGGCCGATTGCGATGCCGTGGTGGTGTCCACGGCCGTCGCTGCGGACAACCCCGAGGTGCAGGCCGCCCGCGAGCAGCGTATCCCGGTGGTGCCGCGTGCGGAGATGCTCGCCGAACTGATGCGCTTTCGTTACGGCATCGGGGTGGCCGGGACCCATGGCAAGACCACCACGACCAGCCTGATCGCCAGCCTGCTGGCCGGCGGCGGTCTCGATCCGACCTTCGTGATCGGCGGGCTGCTCAACAGTGCCGCCAGTCATGCGCAGCTCGGTGACGGCCACTACCTCGTGGCCGAGGCGGATGAGAGCGACGCCTCGTTCCTGTACCTGCAGCCATCCATGGCCGTGGTAACGAACATCGATGCCGATCACCTGCCGACCTACGGGGGTGATTTCGAACGCCTGCGCCAGACCTTTATCGAATTCCTGCATCACTTGCCGTTTTACGGGGTCGCCGTGATGTGCCTGGACGACCCGGAGGTACGCAACGTGCTCGCCGAGGTCACCCGGCCGGTGATTACCTACGGCATCGAGACCGCTGCGGATGTACAGGCCGGCAACCTGCAGCAGCAGGGCATGCAGACCCGCTTCACGGTCCGGCGTGCGGGACATGACGAGCTGCCGGTGATCCTGAACATGCCGGGACGTCACAATGTACTGAATGCCCTGGCCGCGATTGCCGTGGCCACCGAGTTGGGCGTGCCGGATGCGGCCATCCAGCAGGGGCTGGCCGGGTTCCAGGGGATCGGCCGGCGCCTGCACGTGGCCGGAGAAGTGCCGACTGCCAGCGGCCGCGTGCTGCTGATCGACGACTATGCCCACCATCCGCGCGAGATCGCGCCGACCCTGGAGGCGGTCCGCCAGGGCTGGCCGGGACGCCGCCTGGTGGTGGTGTTCCAGCCGCACCGTTACACGCGCACCCGCGACCTGTTCGACGACTTTATCCAGGTCCTGTCCGCTGCAGACGTGCTGCTGCTTGGCGAGGTGTATGGCGCCGGCGAGAGCCCGATCAGCGGCGCCGACGGCCGCGCATTGTGCCGGGGGATCCGCACGCGCGGCCAGCTGGACCCGGTGTTCGTGGAATCCATCAAGGACCTGCCGGCGGTGCTGCCGGACATACTGCAGGACGGGGATATCGTGTTGACACTGGGCGCCGGTGATATCGGCGCCGTCGCCGCCGGTTTGCCGGATGACCTGCGCGTGGCGGGGGCAGGCGCATGATGGCTGCCGACAGGACAGCGGGCCGGAACGGCGAATTGCGTCACCACGAGTCGATGGCGGCACATTCCAGCTGGCGTGCCGGCGGCAGTGCGCGCTATTTCTACCAGCCCGCGGATGTCGACGACCTGTGTGCGTTTCTGGCCGGGCTGGACCCCGACGAGCCACTGTTGTGGCTGGGCCTGGGCAGCAACCTGCTGGTGCGCGACGGCGGGTTTCCGGGGACGGTGATTGCTACCTTCGGCGCACTGTCGACGACGCAGTGGCTGGCGGACGACCTGCTGCGCGCCGCTAGCGGGGTCACCTGCAGCAAGGTGGCGCGCATGACCGCGACGGCCGGTTTTACCGGCCTTGAATTTCTCGCCGGTATTCCCGGCACCATCGGTGGTGCCCTGGCCATGAATGCCGGCGCCTTCGGCGGTCAAACCTGGCCGCATGTCGAGGCCGTTGAAACCGTGGACCGCCAGGGGATCCTGCATACCCGCCATCCGGCGGAATACCGCATTGGTTACCGCAACGTGCAGGGACCGGCCAATGAATGGTACGTGGCAGCTCAGCTGCGACTCGGGCACGGCGCGGGTCAGGCCGCGCAGGAAAACATCCGCGAGCTGCTGGCGCGCCGCAATGCAACGCAACCAACGCAGCAATCCAGCTGCGGCTCGGTGTTCCGCAATCCACCCGGTGATCATGCCGCGCGGTTGATCGAAGCCGCCGGACTCAAGGGCGCCACGGTCGGCGCTGCGCAGGTATCGGAGCAGCACGCCAATTTCATTGTCAATACCGGGTCGGCCACCGCGGCCGATATTGAAATGCTTATCAACCAGGTGCAGGGGACGGTCGAGCAGCAGTTCAGCATCCGCCTCGAGCCGGAAGTGTGCATTATCGGTGATCCGCCGGCGGGACCGGGTCATGAGTAATCCGGGAGCCGCCCCTGGCCATGATTTCGGCAAGGTGGCTGTGCTGATGGGCGGGCACTCGGCCGAGCGCACGATCTCGCTGCAAAGCGGCACCGCGGTCCTCCAGGCACTGCAGGCGGCCGGCATCGATGCCCACGGCCTCGATGCCGCTGACCGGGGGCTGGTTGCCGAGCTTGCCACTGGCGGTTATGCGCGGGTGTTTATTGCCCTGCACGGGCGCGGTGGTGAAGACGGGGTCATGCAGGGGCTGCTCGATGTGCTGGGGTTGCCCTATACCGGGAGCGGGGTGCTCGGATCCGCGCTGGCCATGGACAAGCTCAGGACCAAGCAAGTCTGGGACAGTGCAGGCATTCCGACGCCGGCGTTCAGCATGCTGCGCGACGCGGCCGATCTCGACGCCGTGCAGGACAAACCCGGGTATCCGGTGATCGTCAAACCGTCGCGTGAAGGTTCCAGCCTTGGCATCAGCCGGGTAGAGACGCCGGCGGAGTTGCCGGCCGCCTGGCAGCTGGCATTGCGCTACGACGCGGACGTACTGGCCGAGCAATGCATCGAAGGGGTCGAGTACACGGCCGGCATCCTTGCGGCGGAGGCGCTGCCGCTGATCCGGCTGGAGACCCCGAATACGTTCTACGACTACGCGGCCAAGTACCAGGCCGCTACCACGCGCTACCTGAGTCCCTGCGGCCTTGAGGAAGACCGCGAGCGGCAACTCCGGGAACAGGCACTCGCGGCATTCAGGGTGACCGGCGCCAGCGGCTGGGGCCGGGTGGATTTCATGCTCGATGCCGCCGGGCAGCCCTGGTTCATCGAGGTCAACACG
>JAUVNM010000101.1 GCA_030599705.1 Gammaproteobacteria bacterium | reverse complement strand
TCCCGCTTTTGCGGGAATTACTTGTTGTTTTTTCTTGGTCTCTCTGTGTTCTCTGTGTACTCTGTGGCTGTGAGCGTTTCCTTCGCGCCTTTGCGTCTTTGCGCGAGGCGTGTTTTCCGGTTTATTGGTTAACATTGAACAAACCTGAAACAGTAGACAACCTCGATACACTCCCGGTTACCGTGCTGAAAGGTGTCGGCCCAGGCCTGGCCGAGCGCCTGCAGCGCCTCGGTATCCGCACCGTACAGGACGTGCTGTTTCACCTGCCGTCACGCTACGAGGACCGTACCCGCGTTGTGCCCATGGGTTCGGTGCGTCCCGGTGATCACGTGGTGGTACAGGGCGCGGTGGACCTGGCCGAGGTACGCTTCGGGCGCCGGCGTTCGCTGCTGGTGCGCATCAGCGACGGTAGCGGTGTACTGACCCTGCGGTTTTTCCATTTCAATGCATCACAGCAGGCCGGTTTCAGCCGGGGCGCCGGAATTCGTTGTTACGGTGAGGTGCGCTCCGGTGCTGCGACCGCTGAAATGGTCCACCCGGAGTACCGGATCATTGACCCGGACACGCCGGCGCCCGTGGAGGAACACCTGACGCCGGTGTATCCCGCCACCGGGGGCGTGCATCAGCTGACGCTGCGGGCGCTGACCGATCAGGCGCTCCAGCACCTTGATCACCAGGTGCCTGGTGCGGGGATGCAGCTGACGGACTGGTTGCCTGCAAAACTCGTGACGCCGTTTAAAATGACCTCCCTGCCGGCCGCGCTGCGCTATGTACACCGGCCGCCGCCGAATGCCCCCGTCGACCTGCTGCTCGAGGGACAGCACCCGGCGCAGCAACGGCTCGCGTTCGAGGAGCTGCTGGCACACCATCTGAGCCTGCGGCGCATACGTCTGCGTGCCCAGCATGCCAGTGCGCCGGTGCTGTCCGGTAACACCACGCTGGTTGCTGACTTTCTGGCATCCCTGCCGTTTGAGCTGACCGGTGCGCAGCAACGTGTGAACATCGAGATTCGTAATGACCTGGCGCAGCCGCATCCCATGGCGCGCCTGGTGCAGGGCGATGTGGGTTCCGGCAAGACGGTGGTGGCGGCCTGTGCGGCACTCAGCTGCGTCGGCGCCGGTTACCAGGCGGCCCTGATGGCCCCGACCGAGCTGCTGGCGGAGCAGCATTTCCGCAGTTTCAGTGACTGGCTGACCCCGCTGGGAATACAGGTCGTATGGCATACCGGAAAGACCCGCGGCAAGGCGCGCGCCGCAGTGTTGGCGGCGATTCAGGACGGTAGTGCGGCAATTGCTGTTGGTACCCACGCCCTGTTTCAGGAGGAGGTCGAATTTGCCCGGGCGGGGCTGGTTATTATCGATGAACAGCATCGCTTCGGGGTGCACCAGCGGCTGGCCCTGCGTGACAAGGGCCGTGCCGGTGACCAGCGGCCGCACCAGCTGGTGATGACGGCCACCCCGATCCCGCGCACCCTGGCCATGACTGTCTACGCGGATCTCGACACCTCGCTGATCGATGAACTGCCACCCGGGCGCTTGCCCGTGAAGACGGTGGTGATCAGCCAGGAGCGCCGTGACGAGGTCATGCAGCGGGTCCGTAACGCATGTGCCTCCGGCCAGCAGGCCTACTGGGTGTGTACCCTGATCGAGGAATCCGATGTACTGCAATGCCAGGCAGCGGAAAAAACTGCTGCGTTCCTTGCCGAGAGCCTGCCGGATGTGCGCATTGGCCTGGTCCACGGCCGCCTGAAGCCGGCTGCGAAGGAAACCATGATGGGGGCATTCAAGGCAGGGAATATCGATCTGCTGGTTGCCACTACCGTGATCGAGGTCGGTGTCGACGTACCGAATGCCACGCTGATGATTATCGACAATCCGGAGCGCCTGGGACTGGCGCAACTGCACCAGTTGCGCGGCAGGGTGGGACGCGGCCGCAGGCAAAGCAATTGTGTGCTGCTGTACCAGCCGCCGTTATCGAATAACGCGCGTGAGCGCCTGGCAGTGCTGCGCGACAGTAACGATGGCTTCGAGATTGCCCGGCGTGACATGGAGTTGCGCGGTCCCGGCGAGGTGCTGGGCACGCGCCAGACCGGCGAGATGAATTTCCATATCGCCGACCTGTTGCGCGACGAATCACTGCTGTCCGCTGTTGAAAAAGTCGCCGTGCAGCTGCTTGAGACCAATCCGGAGAATGCCGGTCCCCTGATCCGGCGCTGGCTGGGTGATGCCGTGGATTACGGGGAGGTTTGATACACACTTCGCAGTGATGCAATGTTTCAAGTAGGACCCGCGCCCCGCGGGGAATGTTTCCCATTCCCGGCCGGCACCCTAAAGGGCATAAAGGGCCGGCCCTGCTGTATTCCGGAACCCGGCATGCCATAATCCCGCCCGCCCATATCGTGAACAGTCATTTACCTTGAATACGCCTGATCAACAGAACCTGCAACCAACCCGCTGGTGCCCGCGGCGGTGTTACCTGCGCAATGACATACCGGCTGATCTTGCCGGCTGGTTGCTGGACCCGGCGTCGCTGACAAAGCGGTTATTGCAGCTCTGCCCGGGTACCTTCCGGGTCCGGTTGCTGTCGCAACAGTGGGGCCGGCCACGAACTGACGAGGCGCAGGCGCTGGGGATGCGTTATGACGGCCAGGCAATACTCCGGCAGGTCCAGTTGCTGTGTGACGACCGGCCCTGGGTATATGCACGTACCGTGATCCCCGCCAACTCGATGCGCGGCAAGCTGCAGCGCCTGGCTCACCTGGGTACGAAGCCGCTGGGCGCAATGCTGTTCGCCGATCCGGCGATGCGGCGTGGAATCGTCGAGCTGGCGCGGATTACCCGCGGCCAGCAACTGTATATCGATGCCCTGCAGCGCTCGCAAAAACGCGCTGACGCGATATGGGGCCGGCGCTCGGTATTCAGGATCGCGGGCAAGCCGCTGCTGGTCAGCGAGATCTTCCTCCCCGGCTTCCCGGCGCAATCTGCAGCACGGCCTTTATGGAAAGTGGGGTGATATTGTGATCGATGTCATTCAGATTACGGGAATCATGGCCGTATAAAATGGTATGAGCTTTTCTGTGATAAACCGCCTGCGTGATTACGCCCTGTTGATGCGGCTGGATAAACCCATCGGGTTTTTCCTGCTGTTGTGGCCGACGTTGTGGGCTCTGCTGATCGCCGGAGAAGGGCAGCCGGATTTGCAGGTCCTGCTGGTGTTTATTCTTGGGGTTCTCCTGATGCGCTCTGCGGGGTGTGTCATTAATGATTTCGCGGATGTCGAGATCGACCGGCATGTCACGCGCACACAGAACCGGCCACTGGCAGCCGGCCGCATTACCCGGGTGGAAGCCATTGTGCTGTTTATACTGCTGTGCCTGGGTGCACTTGGCCTGGTGCTGTTGCTGAATACCCTGACCATCATGATGTCGTTCGTTGGCGTGTTTCTGGCGGCGACGTACCCGTTCATGAAACGGATCACCTATCTGCCGCAGGTCTACCTGGGTGCAGCATTTGGCTGGGCAGTGCCGATGGCGTTTGCCGCGCAGACCGGCAGTGTTCCTGCGATTGCCTGGCTGCTGTTTACTGCCACGGTGCTGTGGGCCACGGCCTACGACACCATGTATGCCATGGTGGACCGTGGCGATGACCTGGCGCTTGGCGTGAAATCGACGGCCATCCTGTTCGGTGAATTCGACCGGAAGATTATCGGCGCTATCCAGGTGATGGTGCTGGTTTGCCTGGTGATGATCGGCGTGCAGGTCGAACTTGGCTGGTACTATTATGCCGGTGTCTGTGTTGCAGCCGGACTGGTGTTCTACCAGCAGCGACTGATCCGCTACCACGAACGCGAGGAATGTTTTCGCGCGTTCCTGAATAACAACTGGTTTGGTGCTGCCGTGTTCGCGGGTTTGCTGCTAGATTACGTTTTTCAGCAGATATGAACTACGCTGTTAACGGCGGGCAGCAGGGCTGTCCGTCACATGAATCAACAAAAATCCGGAGGCCAACATGCGGGGAACAATGATACTGGCAGGCCTGCTGGCGGCTGCCCTGGGTACCGGCAGCCTGTGTGCAGCAGAAAAAACCCTGACAGGTGACGAGGTCAGGGCGCTGTTTTCGGGTAAAACCGTGGACTATGTCCACGTTACCAGAGGCTTCAGGATGTCTGTTTACTACGCAGACGACGGCTCCATGCGCGGCATGCGTGACGGGAATAAAACAGGTGGCAGCTGGCGTGTGAATGACAAGGGCGAACTATGTATTGAATACGGCAAGGGAGACCGGTGCCGGCATATTGTCGAGGAAGACGGGGAATACCGAAAATATAAAGAAGAAAACGGCGAGAAATTACATATTGTCACCTATCACACGTTCACCGACGGAAATCCGAACAACTATTGAGTGCTCTTGATGTGCCATCATGCCGCCTTCGCGGGACAGGCTCCGGCGGGAAGCCATTACCTCATAGCGTCGGATAAAAATCCAGCCATTCAGGGTTGGTTCTTTCTATCAGGTTTATTTTCCACTGCCTGTGCCACTTTTTGATTTGTTTCTCACGTACTATTGCAGACGTTATGTTTGTATGTTCCTCATAGTAAACGAGATGATGTACTTTGTATTTACTTGAAAATCCATTAGCGAGATTTTCTCTATGTTCAAATACTCGCTTGATCAGGTTGCTGGTTACGCCAATGTAGAGCGTTCCATGCCTGCGGCTTGAAAGTATGTATACGTAGGGTGATTTCATCATAACCACGTTTGTCATTCCCGCGCAGGCGGGAATCCATGAACACGAAACTTAATGCAGATCAGGTCTATCCGTTTTCATCCATATTCGAACGTGTGTATTCCATACTTGTATATAAGAATTCTTATAATGTTTGCAGTTACCTTGAGTGAGTAGTCATACCGGCCTTTGGAGTTAATGGATTCCCGCCGGAGCCTGTCCCCGCGAAGGCGGGGGCGGGAATGACGTAGAGTGTATTCTCGGCTTTCAGCCTTCGCGGGAATGACGGGGGTTGGTTATTCAGTGTCCTGCGCGCGCAATCACCCAGACCTCAACCCGTTCAGCCCCGGCACGTTTCAGTGCACGTGCCAGTTCATTAACCGTGTGACCTGTAGTCATCACGTCATCAACGATGGCGATATGTCGTGCTGGAATTTCTCCGGTTACGGTAAATGCATTGCGCACATTCCAGTGACGTATTTTCACCGGTAGCAATGACTGTGTATCGGTTTTACGAGTACGCTTGCAGAGGCGGTGATTCACCGGCAGTTGCAACTTTTTCCCCAGCAGTCGTGCGATCTCGGTGGCCTGGTTGAAGCCGCGCTCGCGTAACCGCGACGGGTGCAGCGGCACCGGGACGATAAGACCGGGCAACGAGCCCTCACGGGAACACACCTGCAGCGCCAGCAGCTCGGAAAGCAGCGGGGCAATGGCGAGTTCCCCGGAGAATTTCAGGCGCTGGACCAGGTAGTCGACCGGCGGCCGGTATTGCAGTATTGCCGTGGTGGTATCGAAGTATGGCGGCCGTTGCTGACAGGCCCCGCACAGCAGCCGGTCATCACCGGCCGGGAGGGCACAGCCGCACTGGTGGCAGGCGGATTCCAGCCAGGGCAGGTCGGCGCTGCAGTCGGGGCACAGTGACACAGCGGTCCCGGTGCGTACCGCGCACAGGCGGCAATGCACCGGGAACAGCAGGGACTGCAACAGCCGTTTCCAGTCGTAAACCACTATTTCCTTATCCGGTTGACAGCCCGGGGGTTCAGTTTCATAGTCCAGGGCACCCGAGCCCATACCCGGTAATACCCTATGCCCGAGCAAACTGCCTGTCTGTCGGAAAACCCTGAAAATGCCCTGCGCCATGACTGGGACCGTGCCGAGGCCGGTGCCCTGTTCGACCTGCCGTTCAACGAGTTGCTGTTCCAGGCGCAGACGGTGCACCGCCGGCATTTCGATCCGAATGCCATACAGATCAGTACCTTGCTGAGTATCAAGACCGGCGGCTGTCCGGAGGATTGCCAGTACTGCCCGCAAAGCGTGCATTACGACACCGGGCTCGAGCCGGAACACCTGCTGGATATCGAGACCGTGGTGACGGCTGCACGCCGCGCCAGGGCAGCCGGGGCCTCGCGCTTTTGCATGGGTGCGGCGTGGCGCAATCCGCAGGGCAGAAATTTTGAACGGGTGCTGGAAATGGTGACCCGGGTGCGCGCGGAAGGGCTGGAGACGTGTGCGACACTCGGCATGCTGGATGCGGGGCAGAGCCGGCAGTTAAAGGCGGCCGGTCTTGATTATTACAACCATAACCTGGACACCTCGCCGGAGTTCTACGGCGAGATTATCAGCACGCGGACCTGGGACGATCGCCTGGAGACCCTCACGCATGTTCGTGAAGCCGGCATCAACGTCTGTTGCGGCGGTATTGTCGGCATGGGGGAAAGCCGCGCGGACCGGGTAGCGCTGTTGTGCGAGCTGTCCAACCTGCCGGAACACCCGGGTAGCGTCCCGATCAACCAGCTGATCAAGGTCGCAGGGACACCGCTGGATCAGGAACCGGAACTCGATCCGTTTGAGTTCGTACGCACCATTGCGGTGGCGCGCATCCTGATGC
>JAUVNM010000300.1 GCA_030599705.1 Gammaproteobacteria bacterium | reverse complement strand
GGAGCGGGCTTGCCCGCGAACCGGTCAGTGATGATCCGATACTGTCTCAACAGGTGGTTTGATCACAGGGAAGTGATCAGGTGTTGTGCGTGCGTAATTGGTGCGGCTATTCGTCAGAATTTTCTGAAAGATCTAGCTGATGACGTCTTTCGCCTGCTGGTCGGCGTGATAGGAGGAGCGCACCATCGGTCCGCTGGCCACGTGGGTGAAGCCCATGCTGTCGCCAAGCTGGCCAAGTTGCTCGAACTCGTCCGGGTGCACGTAACGGTCGACGGGCAGGTGGTGCTTGCTCGGTTGCAGGTACTGGCCCAGCGTCAGCATGTCGCAAGCGTGATCGCGCAGGTCGCGCATCACCTGTTCAACTGCCTCCATGGACTCGCCCACACCCAGCATCAGCCCGGACTTGGTCGGCACATCGGGGTGCATGACCTTGAAACGTCTCAGCAGGTCCAGTGACCAGGCGTAGTCGGAACCGGGGCGCACCTTTTTATAGAGTTCGGGAACGGTCTCGAGATTGTGGTTGAACACGTCCGGCGGGGCCTCCCTGAAAATTTCCAGTGCGCGCTCCATGCGCCCGCGAAAGTCCGGGACCAGAATCTCGATCCTGGTGTCGGGATTATGGGTGCGCACGGCCTTGATGCAATCGACAAAGTGGCCGGCGCCACCGTCGCGCAGATCGTCGCGGTCAACCGAGGTGATTACCACGTAGCGCAGGCCCATGGCCATGATGGTGCGTGCCAGGTTTTCCGGTTCAGCGGTGTCCAGCGGGTCCGGCCGGCCATGCGCCACGTCGCAGAACGGGCAGCGTCGGGTGCAGATATCACCCATGATCATGAAGGTGGCCGTGCCCCCGGAAAAACACTCGCCGATGTTCGGGCACGAGGCTTCCTCGCACACGGTATGCAGCCGGTTTTCACGCAACACTTCCTTGAGGCGTGCCACGGCCGGATCGGCCGGTGAACGGGCGCGGATCCACGCTGGCTTGCGCAGCGGGCGCAGCGTCGGCTCGATCTTGACCGGGATGCGCGCTGTCTTGGCGGCGCCGCGCTGTTTTTTCTCAGGTTCGTTCATGTGTTGTGTAACAGCTTTTCAAAATGGCCCTGGAAACGGCTTGCTGTTGCATCCAGGCTGGTATCAATCCCCAGGCTTGCCATGCAGGTAACCTCGAGGTCGCTGAAGCCCCAGGGGTTGATCCGCTTGAACGGCGCCAGGTCCATGTCGACGTTCAGGCTCAGACCGTGGAATGAGCAGCCCTTCTTTATACGCAGGCCCAGCGCGGCAATCTTGCGATCCTCCACGTATACGCCGGGGGCCTTGTCGCGGCGGTGTGCCGGGACCTGGTAGTCAGCCAGCAGGTCGATCACGGTCTGCTCCAGCAGGCGTACCAGTGATTGTACACCGAGCCGGCGCCGGGTCAGGTCCAGCAGGGCGTAGACCACCAGCTGGCCAGGTCCGTGGTAAGTTACCTGTCCGCCACGGTCAACCTGGATGACCGGGATATCACCGGTATCGTGCAGGTGCTCCTGCTTGCCGTTACGCCCCAGCGTGTAGACCGGCGGGTGTTCCAGGAACCACAGTTCATCGACCGTGTCGGGCGTGCGTGACGCAGTCAACGACTGCATGCTGCGCCATGTCGATTCATAGTCCGCGAGACCGAGGTGCTGCACAGCCAGATGGTTCGCTTCCGGTGCTTGACCGGTTTCAGGCAGGGCGCTCACGGGTATCCGGTCTCACAGCGCCATAATGACATCTTCGCAGTCCACCAGGTCCTGGTAAATGGCATCCAGTTGCTCACGGCTGGTAGCCGTCACAATCACAGTGACGGCAGTATAATTGCCCTGCTTGCTATCGCGGGTGTGTATCTTGCCCTCGCTGATGTCCGGTGCATGCCGCCGGACAATTTTCACAACGGTTATATCCAGTTCGCAGTCTGCCTTGCCCATGGCCTTGATGGGGAACTCGCAGGGAAATTCAAACAGGCTTTCTTCTGTGTCTGTCATATCGGGTTGGTGCAATATTGATAGCGTCACGCCTAGTTTACCGTATCCGTACCCTGGAGATCGTGTGACCACGCCAGGCGCCGTGTCCGTGCTCTGGAAAAATATTAATAATAACAAATAGTTATGATCAGTCCTTGGGTGCCAGGAGATCCACCCGGCAGGCTAAAGCAGGGTTGTGGGTCGGCCGATACGCCTTACTGAAGTGTAGATAAACCGATAAATCTTCGGAATGCACACCAAGGGGGCGTTATATGAGCGTTGCTACTCACGATACGATTCTGGGAAAACGTAAACCACGCAAGGGCCGCCGCAAGGGCGTTGCCGCACTCAGAAAGCTGCGCCGTGCCCTGGCGCGACGCAAGCTGGAAGAAATGCGTGAGGAAGAACATTTGCAGGAACAGCTTTACGATGTGTTTGCCGACGAGTAGTTTGCTACCAGGCACTGCTCCATCCTGACCTTTACAATCTTGCAAGACCGGCCCGACATGGCCGGGCAACCCGGTTTTTATTTAATCCACTTCTCAAGGGCCCCGATAATTTTCTCGGCCTGGTCCTTGCTGGAAATATTGAATTTCGATTTTTGCTGGTACTGTCCGTTACGTTTCTGGTAGCGGCGGATACTGTACTTGTCGGCTCCATACTCTTCCTTCGACCGGTTCCAGTCCTGGTACCTGAAAATAATGGTTGACCAGGCGCCCTTGGTCAGGATTTCCTTGTCCAGTTCCTTGACGGTCTCGATGCCGTCCTCTTCATACGTGATGGTCAGTTCATCGACGGTTTCTGCCATGCTGCTCTCCGGATTGTCTGGCTTGCCTCCGGCGGCATCATACGGATTTATCCGGCAAGCGGAAGTCCTGATAACAAAGGCACCGGAATTCAACCGGTTCCAACACTCGACTGCCTGTCAGACTTCCCGGGGGCGTCGCGGCGGGGATTTCCACCGGCTGCCCGGGCGGTATTTCCGCGGGAGGTTCGGGTGTCGTTTCCGGTGGTCCCTGTGGCGGGATGCCGGGTGGCAGGTCCGGCCGGGGTCGTTCCGGCGGGGTGTCCGGCGGGATCTCCGGGTCGCCTTGTAGCATTAACCCGTTGGTAATGGTGAATTTTGTATCTGTCTGCATAATGAATCTTCCTGTAGGAGC
>JAUVNM010000068.1 GCA_030599705.1 Gammaproteobacteria bacterium | reverse complement strand
TTGCCCGCGAACAGGGTTCGCTTTTACCGTATGAATTCGCGGGCAAGCCCGCTCCTACAAAACACCGCCTGGTCGATATCATGTTCAGTACCATTAGTGATGTCATATATTGGTTACCGGTTCAGCTGCAAACCCAGCCATTGACCCAGATGACTGGCGATGTCCTGCTGTGGCAGCACCTGCTGATCGCCCTCACCCCGCAAGGGCTTGAGAGTGACCTGGGCCTGTGCGGCCTCATCGTCCCCGATCACCAGGGCAATAGCGGCACCGCTCCGGTCCGCGCGCTTGAACTGGCTCTTGAAACTGCCATTGCCGCAATTTGTTTCCAGGCGCAGCCCCGTCAATGCATCCCGCAGTTCCCCGGCAAAAACCATCCCGCGCCGGATCCCCTGCTCTCCGCCCAGTACCAGATAGACATGCGGGTTATGTGCGGGCAGATCCACTGCATCGACCTGCAGCAGGGCAATCAGCCGCTCCAGCCCGAGCGCAAAACCGATTGCCGGTGTTGCCCGGCCACCGAGATACTCGACCAGGCCATCAAAGCGCCCGCCGGCGCAGACGGTACCCTGCGCACCCAGCTTGCCGGTTACCCATTCGAAAACGGTCTTGCTGTAATAGTCCAGCCCCCTGACCAGGCGCGGATTGACCGCGTACGCGATTCCCGCATCATCCAGAAATGCGCGTAGCGCAGCGAAGTGTACACGGGATTCCTCATCCAGATAATCCGGCAATTTCGGCGCTTCCCTGATGACCGCCTCCATTGCCGGGTTCTTGCTGTCGAGTATACGCATGGGATTGCTGTCCAGACGCCGCTGGCTGTCAGCATCGAGTTCCGCAAAACAGCCCCGGAGATACTCCACCAGCGCTGTTTTGTAGGTCGCCCGGGCAGCAGCGGTACCCAGCGAATTGATCTGCAGCGTCACGTCTTTCAGGTCCAGGGAGCGCCACATGCGCGCCGTCATGAAGATCATTTCGGCGTCGATATCCGGGTCTGACATGCCAAATGCCTCGACGCCAATCTGGTAAAACTGCCGGTAACGCCCTTGCTGCGGACGTTCATGCCGGAACATCGGCCCCGCATACCAGAGTCGCTGTACCTGGTTGTGCAGCATGCCGTGTTCCATGCAGGCACGGACACAGCCCGCCGTCCCCTCGGGACGCAATGTCAGGCTGTCACCATTCCGGTCATCGAAGGTGTACATTTCCTTCTCGACGATATCCGTGACTGCGCCAATGGAACGCCTGAACAGTTCGGTTTTTTCGACCAGGGGCAGACGGATTTCACGGTAGCCATACGCCTGGACCACGTCACGCAGCACCCCTTCAAGGTGCTGCCATGCCGATGTCTGGTCCGGCAGGATATCATTCATCCCCCGTACAGCCTGCAGGGTCTTGCCCATATGCCTGTTTCCGGTTTTCCTGCTTTGTGAATGCCAATACCGCGCCGGGCAGATGCCAGTCAGCCGGAAGGATCGGATGGTTGTTCGCTGTCAAATTCAGGCGGCAGTTCCAGCCGCCCCGGAACCTGCTCTGTTGCTTCCTCACCCTGCGAAGTAACCAGCCTTTCAACAAACGGATAAGCCAGCCACAGCATGATGATACCGAGCATGATCAATATCACGTTACGAATCAGCCGTGCCGAGGGCAGGCGTAACAGCGGCCGCTGTTCGTCCGCGCGAACTACCGACAGAGGCGGAGGTTCTGCACACTGTGCAGTAAACTCATGGATCAGCTCATCTTCCGGCAGCCCGACCAGGCGCGCATAGCTGCGCACGTAACCCTGGACAAAGATGGGTGCCGGCAATGCCGCCATGTCACCGCTCTCGATTGCCCGGATAATCTCCGCGTCAAGGTGCAGTTCTTCCGCCACCGTCTCCGGTTTCAGTTTGTGCGCAATGCGCGCATCGCGGAGTCGTGCGCCGATCGCTCTGTGGCCTGCACTTTTCTTGCCGTTGCTGTTACCGGTTCCGGCGCTCATTCTCCCACTCCTGCAGACGCTTTGTCTGGGTGGCGTCCGGAAAATTATTCTTCAGCAACAGGCCATAGCGGCCGGATGCATTTCTGTCTTTCAACGCATCCTCTACACGCACACCCAGCCACAGGCTCTCGGCACTGTACGGGGCCACCTGCTCGTAGCGTTGCAGGTAACCACGGGCACTCATGTAGTTACCCTGTGTATAGTTCATTTGGACCATGTTCAGCAAGGCGGGAATATAGACAGGATCAATTTCCAGGGCGGAACGATAATACTGTTCCGCCTTTTCAGCATCAGGAATCTTGTTTGCACACACGCCCGCATTCGTCAGTGCAGCGAGTCGCCCGGAATACAGCGGATTACTGGCAGCCTTGTTGAACTGCTCATCCGCCTTGAGGTAATCACCGGTCTTGCACAGGTACAAGCCATAGTTGTTGAGTGTACGGGAATCGTCCGGTTTCAGGGACAACGCCTTTTTGAAGTGTTTCATTGCTCTCTCACTCTCATCAATACTGCCATAGAGTACGGCAATGGCCTCATGAGCGCGCACGGAGTCCGGATCCTGCTCAATGGCCTTCTTCAGCTTGCCCTCTGCCGTTTCCAGATGACCTTCCCGCATATAGGCCAGGCCAAGCTCTGTGTTGGCCTTGGAAGCCCGTAGCAGACGCTTTTCAGTGCGCTGCTCCTCCGGTGTGGCTGCACAGGCCGACAACACGAGTGCAAGAACAAGAACCGAAAATCTGTTGAGGGTAACGGTCATAGACGGGTTTCCTGGGCAGCGGTTGTCAGGCGGGCACGGCGGCGGGTACGGTCATTAAAGCGTCCGGCGAGCTGCCCGCAGGCCGCATCGATATCAGCACCCCGGGTCTTCCGGGTGATGGTAACAATTCCCGCCTGGTTGAGTATTTCAAAAAACCGCTGAATGCGCGCAGGCCCGCTGCGCCGGTAGCAGGTTTGCGGAAACGGGTTGAACGGGATCAGGTTGACCTTGGCCGGAATACCTTCCAGGCAACCTGCCAGCCGGCGGGCGTGGGCATCGGTGTCATTAACCCCGGACAGCAGGATATATTCAAAGGTGACACGGCGCCGGCCGTCACCCACGTATTCATGGCAGGTATCGAGCAACTCCCGGATGGGATACTTGCGGTTCAGGGGTACCAGTTCATTACGTAACCGGTCATCAGGCGCATGCAGCGAAACGGCCAGACTGACATCGCAGTCTTCACGCAATTTCCTGATTGCCGGCACGATGCCGGCCGTACTCAGCGTAATGCGGCGCTTCGACAGCCCGTACCCGAAATCATCCAGCATCAGGCGCATGGCATGGACCACATTGTCATAGTTAAGCAACGGCTCCCCCATGCCCATCATCACGACATTGGAAATCCGGCGGGTGCTATCGGGCCGGTTACCCAGGGAACGGGACGCCACCCAGACCTGGGCAATGATCTCGGCCGTTGTCAGGTTGCGGTTGAAACCCTGTTGCGCCGTTGAACAGAAACTGCAGTTAAGCATGCAGCCGACTTGCGATGAGACACACAGGGTCCCGCGATCGGTTTCCGGGATGAATACCGTTTCAATACAGTTGCCGTCTTCAAGCCGCAGCAACCACTTGCGCGAACCGTCATCCGACAACTGGTCCTCTGCAATATCCGGAAGACGCACCTCGGCACACTCTCCGAGGTCAGCCCGCAGGGCCCTGCTGAGGTTTGTCATTTCATGAAAGTCAGCAACACCCTGGCCGTAAATCCACTTCATCACCTGGGTAGCCCGGAACGCCTTATCCCCACGCGCCGTAAAAAAGGCCTCCAGACCCTCACGATCAAGGTCGAGCAGATTGATTTTCCCGGGTTCGTTCATGGGCAGGCCAAATCGGTCAAGACAGCAGGTATCCGTCCTCAGCGGGTACGCGGACAGATACCTTCCGCACCGAAGAAAAAATCGATTTCCTGCCCGGCTGTTTCGGGAGCATCAGAGCCGTGCACGGCATTCTCATCCACGGTTTCGGCAAAGTCAGCGCGAATGGTGCCGGGATCGGCGTCCTGCGGATTGGTCGCACCCATCAACTCGCGGTTTTTCAGAATGGCATTCTCGCCTTCGAGCACCTGCACCACGACCGGCCCGGAGGTCATGAACTCCACCAGGTCCTTGTAGAACGGCCGCTCCTTGTGAACGGCATAGAAACCTTCCGCCTGTTCGCGCGTCAGCTGCAGCATCTTTGCGGCAACGATGCGCAGGCCGCCCTGTTCAAACCGGCTGTAGATTTCGCCGATGACGTTTTTTGCCACTGCATCCGGCTTGATGATTGAAAAGGTCCGTTCGATTGCCATGCAAGACTCCGTCTGTATCATTAAATGAGAAAAAAACCGCCATAAAACTGGGGCTTAGTGAATTAATATAAGCGTATAGTTTAACGCCGATGCCGGTTGGCAGGCAATGATTCTCACACAAAGCCAACCCGGCAGAAAATGCAAGCTGCCACAGAGAACACCGAGATCAGGAATGGCCTTTATTGCTCTGTGATCTCTGTGGCAAAAGTGTTTCTCCTGAATTCGGGGTTGTTTCTAGGAAAATACCCGGTGGGCGGTTTCACCAATCAGCGCCGGGTTGCGCACCACGTGAACCCCCAGTTCTTCCATCATATCCATCTTGGCATTCGCCGTATCCGCCTGCCCGGAAATAATGGCGCCGGCATGGCCCATGCGGCGTCCCGGGGGCGCCGATACGCCCGCGACAAATCCGACCACCGGCTTGCTCATGTTTTCCTGCGCCCAGTGCGCTGCATCGACTTCCTGCGGACCGCCGATCTCGCCGATCATGATAACGGCATCGGTATCCGGGTCCTCCTCGAAGGCCCGCAGCACGGTCACAAAGTCGGTGCCGTTGACCGGGTCACCGCCAATACCGACCGAGGTTGACTGTCCCATACCCAGCGCCGTCATCTGCTGCACGGCCTCGTAGTTCAGGGTCCCGGAGCGCGATACCACGCCGATGCGTCCCGGCGTGTAGATATGTGACGGCATGATGCCGACCTTGCAGGCAGCCGGGGTGATAATGCCCGGGGTATTCGGGCCAATAATGATGGCGTTGCGGTCCCTGGCGTAGCGCTTGACCCGCACCATGTCCTGCACCGGGACGCCGTCCGCAATCACGACGACAACACCGATACCGGCCTCCAGCGCCTCCATGATGGCATCCGCGGCAAACGGCGGTGGCACGAAAATGCCGCTGACGTCGGCGCCGGTCTCACGCACGGCCTGCGACACGGTATCGAACACCGGGCGGTCGAGGTGGGTCTGTCCACCCTTGCCGGGGGTCACGCCACCGACCACAGTGGTGCCGTTGGCCATGGACTCCTCGGCATGAAAGGTCGCATGCTGGCCGGTAAAGCCCTGGATAATGACCCGGGATGACTGGTGCACGAAGACGCTCATGATGCCTGCCCCTGCAGGGTTGCCATGACCCGGGTCGCGGCATCATCCAGGTTCTCGGCCATGATGAAATTCAGGCCGGACTCTTCCAGCATCGCCATGCCCTTCTCGACATTGGTACCCGCCAGCCGGACCACGATCGGTACTTCAATCTGCTGCTCGCGCATCGCCTTGATCAGGCCCTCGGCAATCCAGTCACAGCGGTTGATGCCGGCGAAGATATTCACCAGGATGATTTTCACGTTCGGGTCCTGCAGCACGATGCGGAAGGCATTCCCCACCTTTTCCGGCGAGGCGCCGCCACCGACATCGAGAAAATTGGCCGGCTTGCCCTTGTGGAAACTGATCGAATCCATGGTCGCCATGGCCAGGCCGGCGCCGTTCACGATACAGCCGACGTTGCCGTCCAGTGCAATGTAATTCAGACCATGACTGGTTGCCTCGACTTCCTTGGGATCTTCTTCATCGAAGTCGCGCAGCTCGGTAATCGCCGGGCGCCGGTACATGGCATTGCCATCAAACGACATCTTCGCATCCAGCGCCATCAGGCTGCCGCCGTTTAGCTCGGCCAGCGGGTTGATCTCGGCAAGCAGGGCATCCTTTTCACGAAAACATTTATACAGCGCGCGCATCAGCTTGCTGGCCTCGTGGATCTGCTTGCCACGCAGGCCGATATTCGCCGCGATCTTGCGGCACTGGAATTCCATCAGGCCAACACCCGGGTCGACGGCTTCACGGATCACTTTTTCCGGGTGGGTCTTTGCCACTTCCTCGATATTCATGCCACCGGATTCCGAGGCAATCACCGTAATCCGCTGCGTACCCCGGTCGATGATCATGCCGAGATAGTATTCCTTGTTGATGTCACAGGCCTGTTCCACCAGTACCCGCTGTACCATTCGGCCTTCCGCACCGGTCTGCGGAGTCACCAGTTGAGACCCGATCATCTGGTCGGTGAACTGGCGGACTTCATCGAGAGAGGAAGCAATCTTCACCCCGCCGCCCTTGCCGCGACCACCGGCATGGATCTGGGCCTTCACCATCCAGCGATCGCCACCGAGGCCCTCGGCCACCGTGACGGCATTGTCGACATTATGGGCGACGCGGCCATCCGGCACCGGGACCCCGTAACTCTTGATTAATTCCTTGGTCTGGTATTCATGAATATTCACAGCACAACTCCGGATCTATATGAAGGATATGGCATCAACGACCGGCCAGTGCCCGTTCGATCTGGCTGGCCTTGTCGACCATCACCTGGGCCTGGCGAATCGAAGCCGCGTCGATCAGGCGACCATCGAGTGCGACGGCGCCACGGCCTTCGCTGGCTGCCGCTGCCATGGCAGCGAGGATGCGGCGCGCACGGTCCACTTCGGACTCCGGCGGGGTAAATACCCGGTTTGCGAGTTCGATCTGGCTGGGATGAATGGCCCACTTCCCTTCCACACCAAGCGCCGCGACACTCCTGGAGACAGCTACGTAGCCATCCGCATCCTCTATGTTGCCGAACGGACCATCAATTGGTCGCAGGCCATAGGCCCGGCACGCAACCACCATGCGTGAGATGGCGAAATGCCACTGGTCACCCCAGTGCCGCTCGCGCGCACCCTCGTTATCCGGGTGGGTGAGCATGTAGTAATCGGGATTGGCGCCGCCCATCTGTGTGGTACGCGCCTGGGTTGAAGCCGCATAGTCGGCGACGCCGAATACCATAGCTTCCAATCGCTCCGGACAAGTGGCCGCAATGTCTTCCACGTTGGCCATACCAAGCGCCGTTTCAATAAGTATATGGATGTTGATCGGCTTATAGTTCCTGGCTGCCTCGATCTGTTCCAGCAGGGTGGATACAAACAGGATATCCGCCGGCGTACCGACCTTGGGAATCAGGATGGTATCGAGCTTGTCACCGGCCTGCTCGACCACATCAACAATATCCCGGTAACAGTAGTGGGTATCAAGACCATTGATACGTACTGATACGGCACAATTCGACCAGTCCATGTCGTTCAGCGCCTCGATTACGTTCTTGCGCGCCTGCTCCTTGTCATCAGGGGCCACGGCGTCTTCAAGATCGAGAAACACAATATCGGCACCGGCCGCGGGCGCCTTCTCCAGCATACGGAGATTACTCCCGGGAACAGCCAGTTCACTGCGATGCAGGCGATTTCTAACAGCCATTGCTCACCTCGTTTGTTTCAATATCCATGGAACATGGCGACCCGGATCGAAGCGGTCGCGTTACGCCCGGCGGAATAAAAAATACCGGCAGGGACAAGGCCGCGTAATATACAAGGTTAGGGGAATGATTTAAATGCGGCTTCGATCTGAATGCCTACCATCGCGCGGCTATTGCACTGCTCAAACCCCGGCGATACTCATTACTTAATTATTTAATAACAACTAGTTGTGTAATTAACCTGAAGTTGTTCAGGAAGCCTTGTGTGCACCCTGTGCGTCAGCGACGTTCCTCTATCCAGGCCATCTGGATGGCCTCCAGGATACGTTCCCCGCAGTGCTCCGGGGCATCGTCAAACTCTCCCAGCCCCATAACCCAGTTGCGCAGGTCGACGAAATTGACCTGCGCCGGATCGGTATCGGGATAGGCCTCGTCCAG
>JAUVNM010000157.1 GCA_030599705.1 Gammaproteobacteria bacterium | reverse complement strand
TTCCCCGCGGGGCGCGGGTCCTACTAACGGGCCCGCCATGCAGTTTCGTTGGGCTTCACATTCGGTCATCCCAAACTACATGTGCTGCAGTCCTTTTCTGACAACCGCTTGCAGCGCTCGCTGACTGTTTCCCAGATTTTGTAACACTACACTGTAACTCTGGATATCTGCTGCGGATTAGCAGGGTATCCCGGGTCATTGAATAACATTTATATACACGGAGGTAATTATGTCCACGGATCGGACACCTTTTTTTGTAATGGCCTGTCTTGCCGGTATGTTGTTGCTAAGCCCGGCACAGGCAAGCATCCTCCTGTCGGAGGTGTTGTATGACAGCACTGGATCCGATAAAGGCAAGGTATTTGTTGAACTGTTTGGAGCGCCGGGCACCGTGCTGGACGGCTTGTTGCTGGAAGGCGTTAACGGGACGAGTGGTACGGTTTACCGAAGCATTACCCTGTTCGGCATGATTCCCGTTGACGGGATATTCGTCATCGGCGATGACCGTGGGGACGGCACCACGCTGGTGGCCAACACGGACCTCGTGGCCGCTGTTGATTTCCAGAACGGACCGGACTCTATCGTGCTGCGAGATATGTCCGGTGTGCTGGATGCACTGGGTTACGGTGATTTCAGCAGCGCCATCTTTGCCGGCGAGGGTAGTGCCGCCGCGGATGCAGCGGCTGGTAGCAGCCTGGCGCGCTTTAACCCGTTGCTGGATACGGACAACAACCTTGCTGATTTTGTCACGCTGAGTATGCCAACGCCGGGCGCGATACCGGTCGGTGCCGTGCCGCTGCCACCGGCACTGCTGCTGTTTCTGTCGGGAGTGATCGGCTTGTTCTCGGTATCTCGCAAACAGGGTTAGCAGGGCAGGTTGGGCTGAGCTTGCGAAGCCCAACGAAAACTGCATTACGGGTTTACCAGTAGGAGCGGCCCCTGGCCGGGAAAAATATTTCCCCGCGGGGCGCGGGTCCTACCCGAGCACGTATCAGGTGCAATCCAGTAAAAAAAAGGTTTGTCCCGGATGGAGGTAGATGGTATCTACAATGACAGTTTTCAGTAATACAGAATTCTCCGTGAAAGCAAACCAGCAAAAAAACCAGTTACGCCTGATCGCCGGTACCTGGCGCGGGCGCAAGCTTCCCTTCGCGCCGGTTCCCGGTTTGCGGCCGACACCCGATCGGGTGCGCGAGACCCTGTTCAACTGGCTCAGCCCGGTTATCCGGGAGGCGCGCTGCCTCGACCTGTTTGCCGGGAGCGGGGCGCTCGGGTTCGAGGCCGCGTCGCGCGGTGCGGCCGAGGTCATTCTGGTAGACAGCCATGCGGAGGTCATACACAGCCTGCGGCAACAGATCGATGTACTGGATGCGCGGCAGGTCAGGGCCGTACAGTCCGGCTGCAACCGCTACCTGGACAGCCAGGCCCAGCCAATGGATATCGTGTTTCTCGATCCCCCCTATCACGAAAACCTGTTGCCGGGATGTATCGGGCAACTGGAATCCGCTGGCTGGCTGGCGAATGAGGCGTGGATTTACATCGAAACCGGGAAGTTTTCTGACCTGGATATTCCTGATACCTGGGCACTCTTTCGCAATACAGTCGCAGGTCAGGTGAACGGTTACTTGGTTCGACGACAGGCGGTAACGTAACCGGTACGGGTACTGGCCAGCCTGTACGAAAACCGGCGTATCGTTCATAATGGCTGCATGGATACCATTGTTTACCCGGGTACTTTCGACCCCATTACCAATGGTCATGCCGACCTGGTAGAACGTGCCTCACGTTTGTTCGCGCAGGTGGTTGTTGCCGTAGCGGTGGATACCGGCAAGCAGGCCGCGTTTCCCATCGAGATGCGGGTATCACTCGCGCGTGATGCACTGGCGCACATCGACAACATCGAGGTGTGCAGTTTCGATAACCTGCTGGTCGATTTCATGCGGCAGCGCGAAGCACAGGTGATCCTGCGTGGCCTGCGCGCCGTGTCTGATTTCGAATACGAGTTCCAGCTTGCCAGCATGAACCGCCATCTTGCGCCGGAGATCGAGACCCTGTTCCTGACGCCGGCCGAGCAGTATGCCTATATCTCGTCGAGCCTGGTGCGCGAGATTGCCGGCCTCGGGGGAGATGTCACCCCGTTTGTCCATACCAGAGTTGTGGCTGCATTGCGCGGCCGTATGAACTAGCCGCAACATTTCTACCGTATTTATCCTGGCAGGCAGCACCTATGGCACTCATGATTACCGATGAATGCATTAATTGCGATGTGTGCGAGCCCGAGTGCCCGAATGATGCCATTTACCAGGGCGAGGAGATCTACGAAATCAATCCCGAGCTGTGCACCGAGTGTGTCGGGCACTTCGAGACATCGCAATGCGTGGAGGTGTGCCCGGTCGAGTGCATCCCCCTGAACCCGGACGTGGTGGAAACCCGCGACGAACTGATACTCAAGTACGAGCGCCTGACGGGCAAGAAGGCCGGATGATACTGGCCGGATCATGCAAAATCAGAAGGTTCCCTGGCGGGGCCCTGTTGCTTACCGTTATCCTGGTCTTCCTGCTGGCTGGCTGCACGGGGCGTACACAGGACCCGGCGGCTATTGCCAGTGCCCACCCGCTGGCCACCGCGGCCGGCATGGAAATCCTGGAGGCCGGGGGCAATGCCTTCGATGCCGCCGTGGCCGTCAGTGCCGCGCTGGCTGTCGTGGAGCCCTACAGTTCCGGAATCGGTGGCGGCGGCTTCTGGCTGCTGCACCGGGCAGCGGATGGTTTCGAGACCATGGTAGACGGGCGCGAACGGGCCCCGCTGGCCGCGACCCGGGACATGTACCTGGATGCGAATGGTGAGGTCATAGCGGGGCTGTCGATGAACGGGCCGCTGGCCGCCGGTATTCCGGGTGTACCGGCCGCGCTTGCGCACCTCTCGAAAAAGTACGGGCGCCTGTCGCTGGAGCGGTCGCTGGCGCCGGCCATCCGCCTCGCGCGTGACGGTTTCGAGGTGGACCCGTATTATAACCGGCTCGCCGGATTTCGGTTTGGCACGATGCAGGCCGATGCGGAGACCGCGCGGCTGTTCCTGCAGGACAACGAGATGCCGTCCGCCGGACACCGGGTGCTGCAACCGGAACTGGCGACGACACTGGAGGCACTGGCCGAACACGGCCGGGACGGTTTCTATACCGGCCGGGTGGGGCAACTACTGGTGGACGGGGTGCGTCGTGCCGGGGGCATCTGGACGCTGGACGACCTCGCACAATACACGGTGGTTGAACGCAAGCCGGTGTCCGGGACGTACCAGGGGCTGCGCGTGGTCTCGGCCGCACCGCCATCTTCCGGTGGTGTGGCGCTGGTGACCATGCTCAATATTCTTGACGGCTTTCCGCTGGACACCCTGGACGCGGCGACCCGTACCCACGTGATTATCGAGGCCATGCGCCGCGCCTACCGCGATCGCGCAGAATACCTCGGTGATCCGGACTTCGTGGATGTGCCGGTGGCGCGGTTGACCGATCGCGACCATGCCGCCGGATTACGCGCTTCAATCCGGATCGACCGGGCGACACCGAGCACGGCCTTGCCGGCCGTGAGTCCCGCGGGCGCGGGCGTGGACACCACCCACTTTTCCATTCTCGACCACGAAGGCAACCGGGTTGCGGCGACCCTGAGCATCAACTACCCGTTCGGCGCGTGCTTCACGCCACCCGGTACCGGCGTGCTGCTCAACGATGAAATGGATGATTTTTCCGCCAAGCCGGGGGTTCCAAACGCCTACGGGCTGGTCGGCACGGAAGCCAACAGCATTGCACCGGGCAAGCGCCCGCTGTCAAGCATGACGCCAACCTTCGTGGAAAACCGGGATGGTGTGGCCATCCTCGGAACACCCGGTGGCAGCCGTATCATCACCATGGTGCTGCTGGCCACACTGGATCTCGCCGCCGGCGGCTTGCCGGAATCCTGGGTCAGTGTGCCGCGCTTTCACCACCAGTACCTGCCGGACGTGGTGCAACATGAGCCGGACGCATTCAGTACCCGGCTGGCGGAATCACTCGAAGCGCTCGGGCACACCTTGAAACCGCTGGGATCGGATTATGGCAACATGCAGGCCATCTACCACGACCGGAAAACCGGCCAGGTCAGTGCGGCAAGTGATCCCCGTGGAATTGGCCTGTCCGAGGTTACGCCGGCAGACTAGCCCGCATTTCTCGGGAGTTTTATATAGCCAGACAGATGAGTGCCAGGGCGATCACGCCGGGAACGGCCTGTATCCACAGTATAGAGTGCCGTACCGTCAGCGCACCGAAGATGCCGGCGATGATAACGCAGGCCAGGAAAAAACCCTTGATATACAGTCCATCCGGACCGTCTAGCAGACCCCAGCCAAGACCGGCAGCCAGGAAGCCGTTATAGAGCCCCTGGTTGGCTGCGAGTGCCGCCGAGCGGCGGGCAAACTCCTGATCCAGCCCGAAGATGCGCCGACCGGCCGGCCGGTTCCACAGTAACATTTCCAGCCCCATGAACATCAGGTGTAGCAGTGCAACGAAGGCAACCGCAAGATCGGCTGCAAGCTGCATGGTCATTATGCCCCGTTGCCGGCACGTCGGTCAGGGAGATGCCTGCCCGGATTGCTTCTCGTTCTCGAGCGCCTTGCTGGTAATCTCTTTATACAGCCCGATGATCCTCGCGGCGAGATCCTGGTATTCGGGATGACGGTCGACAAGCGCATTGACCTTGCCGGCATCGCTGAGTGCCTGTTCCAGGAAATCGATATCGAAATCGTCAAGCGGAGTACCCTCGCCGACCTTGTCTTTCAGTGCCAGTATTAACGGAAGCCGCTGCTTTTCCAGCCGGTCCAGTAATACCGAGATTATTCCTGCATCTGTGTCTGGTTGAGTCATGACCTGCTCCTGGTTTTTTTATGGGTAGCTACGCTATTGCCGAATCTGTCATTATTATAGACTAACAGATTGCATGGCTAGTCCGGTTGCTGGCACACCGGGCAGTAGAATGTCGAGCGCTGGCCCTGGCGGATCTCGCGGATCGGCGCGCGGCAACTGATGCACGGTTCTCCACCCTTGCCATAGACGTTCAGGTGCAGCCCGAAGTAGCCCGGTTCGCCGTGACCGTTGACGAAATCGCGCAG
>JAUVNM010000306.1 GCA_030599705.1 Gammaproteobacteria bacterium | reverse complement strand
GACATTTACCCCGCCGGATTCAGTAAACTAGAACGCATTGGACATAAAATTAACCAGTATCTGCCGTAACTTGTCCGGGTCCGTGTGTATGGATGCCGGTGCATTCGAATCAACTTCGACCGTTAGTCCAAGTCCTTTTTCATCGAACTGTGGCTGCAACAATGAATGCAAATGGTCCAGCAATCCGCGCAGGTCCACTGCCTCGTGCACCAGCGTCATATGGCGGGCCTCGATCCGTGACAGGTCCAGTATGTTGTCAATCAGGGCTTTCAGATCAGTACCGGCGTCATGGATAACGCGCGCCTGTTTCCGGCTTTCCTCGCTGCATGCCTCGTCGTTGCCTGCGGCCAGCATCCGGGAAAGCAGCAAGATGGAATTCAGCGGGGTACGCAATTCATGACTGACATTGGCAAGAAACTCGGACTTGTAACGGTTCGACTCTTCCAGTTCCCGGGCATAATCCTCCAGGGCCCTGCTATGCTCCACGCTGGTTTCCGCCAGCCGGGTCAGATTGTTGCCCAGTACCCGCAACTCCTCCGGCCGCTTCCATGGAAACCTGACAACTTCATTGTTTTCCATGACACGGGTTATCCCTTTCGTCAGCTCATTACCCAGTCTATCCGCCCTTACAGCAATCAGCCGGGCAACGATCAGCACGATGACCAGGAGCCCCAGTACAATGGTAATCACCCGGATCTCGATGGCATGGCGCAGTTTGGCAATGGGTGACGGGTCAACACTGCGGCCAACCCACAAGGGGCCGGACTGCTCGGTCATGAACAGCGGTATCCAGATAACCTGCTGCCCCTGGTATTTCCACAGTCCCAGCTCACCCCTGGAAAAAACATCCTGCAACCCGGGGAAATCCGTAAATGCCGTCGATTCATTCCGGCTGCTGCCAGGCAGACCCAGGTAACGTCCGTCATTATGCGCCCCGTACATGCCCCGGTAGGCCGTCGCCAGGCCCCCCATATCCAGGTCAACGACAATCACACCGTGGTGCACTCTGGAAATTTCGTCTTCCGCCAGCGATGCCGTCACAATCGGGCTGACCAGTCCAAGCAGCATGAACTTGTTGGGTGCTGCCTCGCTGACTTCCGGTTTAAAGACGATCGGGCCGGTGAGTACCACACCGGGGTTGAGCTTGAGTCCGGCCTCGATCAGTTCCCTGTCATGCAGGCCATTGTGATCTGCTACGCTTTCCAGCCGTCCTGTTGTGTTATTTCTCTCCAGCAGGTAGTGCACCTGGCCGGCAGCATCGATGAACTGGATGCGAATAATATCGAGCTGGTCGAACAACACCTGGTTGATCCACTCCACGTAACCCCGGCGCGCGGTTTCCAGGCTACTGCTGGACATCTGGTCAGTGCCGGACCCCAGCATGCCCGGATCGGGAAACTTTGCCAGCAGACGCACCATCTCGTTGCGCCGCGCAAGATGCTGGTCAAGTTCACCGAATCCGGCCCGAAGATTCTGCAAATGCGCCTCGTGATATAGTGATTCGAGGCGTTCAAATACGAGCGGGACACTCAGTACAACTGCCGTTAGCAGTGGTACCAGACTGAACAGGAACAGGAACAGAAAGATCTGGGTACGCAACTTCATTGTTCAGAAATATAACATCAACAGAAGAATTGCCGACAATAACGACTGCCGGTTAATATCTCACTTTACCACGACCCAATGAGATCTGTTTTGCTGAATATGCTATCGATCAACACCATGAGTTCATGCCGATGAGACCACTCAGGGGATACGGCCCGGGTCTCGTCATCGCGGCAACCGGTCTGGGTGCCGGTGACCTGATTGCCGCTTCGGTGGCCGGTGCGAATTACGGTACGGCCATTCTCTGGGCCGCCGCCCTTGGCGCCATTATGAAATTCGCGCTGAACGAAGGACTGGCGCGCTGGCAACTGGCGACCGGCAGCACGTTGCTGGAAGGCTGGGTACAGCGGTTGCCAAAATTCATTTCGATCTACTTCTTTATCTATCTGCTGCTGTGGACCTTTATCGTTGCCGGCGCCCTGATAGCGGCCTGCGGACTTGCGGCGCATGCAGTGTTCCCCGGCCTGTCGGTTAGCCAGTGGGGTGTCATGCATTCACTGCTGGCACTGGCGCTGGTTATCCTGGGTCGTTACAGCTTGCTCGAAATCATCATGAAGGTTTTTATCGTTCTGATGTTTGCCGTGGTCCTCGTTTGCGCCATGCTGGTTGCCCCGGACCTCCCGGGCATTCTCCAGGGCTTGCTGGTTCCCCGGGTACCGGATGGCTCGGTTTTATTCATCTTCGGCGTAATTGGCGGGGTCGGGGGCAGCGTCACCCTGCTGTGTTACGGCTACTGGATACGCGAACGTGGCTGGACAAAACCCGAAGAGGTACATCACAGCCGGAAGGACCTTGCCATCGCCTACATTCTCACCGGGCTCTTCGGGATTGCCATCATGATTATCGCGGCCGGCGTCAACCCGGAGGTATTGACCGGCCCGGACATGGCGCTTTCGGTTGCCAACTACCTCGAGACTGTCGTTGGCCCGGTTGGCAAGTGGTGTTTCCTGGTCGGCTTCTGGAGTGCCGTATTCAGCTCGATGCTCGGGGTCTGGCAGGGCGTGCCATATATATTCTCGGACTTTGTGCAGCAATACACCCGCCAACCTGGCGCACCCTCCGTGGTAAACACGCGGTCGCTGGCCTACCGGGGTTATCTGCTCTACATTGCGCTACCACCCATGGCCCTGTTGCTGCTGATCAAGCCGGTCTGGCTGGTTGTCATCTATGCCGTGTCCGGCGCCTTTTTCATGCCACTGCTGGCGGTCCTGCTGCTGTACATGAACAACCGCCGCTCCTGGGTCGGCCGGCTGGGCAGCGGGCTGGCATCGAATGCAGTGTTGCTGATGTCCGTCCTGGTATTCAGCCTGTTGCTGGTGATGGAGATCGCCAGGTACATTTAAGAGCACCCCCCCTGATCGAGCGGGTTGCACCTTTCGAGCAAGGTTACTCGAGGCCCAGGGTGATTGCTAAAGACACGCTGTAAATCCATGGCCCAGGCCAGCTTCTCGACCGGT
>JAUVNM010000239.1 GCA_030599705.1 Gammaproteobacteria bacterium | reverse complement strand
GATTAGCGGGCTCGGCTGGCCGGACATGGATGCCGAGGGGCGCTACATCGAGGTACGCTTCGGGCCGCTGAGCGTGGTGTCTGTCTATCTTCCATCCGGTTCCTCCAGCGAGGACCGCCAGGCGGTCAAGTTCGGCTTTCTCGACCGCTTCATGCCCTGGTTGCGCAAGCTCAGGCTGAAACGGCGTGAATATGTCCTTTGTGGTGACTGGAATATCGCCCACAAGCAGATTGATCTGAAGAACTGGCGTGGTAACCGGAAGAATTCGGGTTTTTTACCGGAGGAGCGGGCATGGATGGACGAGCTGTTCGGGCCGGCCGGTTTCGTGGATGCCTTCCGCGTGGTGAACACGGAACCGGACCAGTATACCTGGTGGTCCAACCGCGGACAGGCCTGGGCAAAGAACGTTGGCTGGCGTATCGATTACCAGGTGATTACCCCGGGGCTTGCCGGGACAGTGACGCGTGCGCGCATCTACAAGACCAGGCGCTTTTCCGATCACGCGCCGCTGATTCTGGATTATGACTACGAGTTGTAGTGGGCCGTGAAGATGACAACGGTTGCAGCGGGTATCAGCGATTCCTGGTCTGGGCCAGGTCAGCCGGCAGCATTTCCGAGAACAGCGTCTGGCGGTCTTCCAGCGAAATATTTTCCAGGCGGCGGTCCGACATGTGGCGGCGGTTGCTGATTACCGTTATCCCGCTACTGTCGATGAGTGGAAACCCGGTATCGAGCCCCCAGCGGCGCTGCCCTCTGGAGCGTCGATTGGTCATTGTGGTTACCTCCCGTACCCCAAAATACTAGCCGATACGGGCAGCAACAACCATATTAACCTTACATATTAGGCGAGTATTCACGGCTGATTATTTTGCAGGAAAACGTTATATTATTAATATTATCAATAAGTTATTGTGGTTCCGGTGTATATTTCGCCATTCCCGGGAGGCGTTTGTGCAGCACCAGCACCAGCAGGATGGCGGGCAGCCCCAGCAGGCCGGCATACAGGAAAAAGCTGGCGTAGCCGGCGCTATCCACCACGACCCCGGCAAAACCACCGATAAGTTTGGCCGGCAGCGTCATCAGCGAACTGAACAGGGCGTACTGGGTGGCGGTGTACGCGGTATTGGTGAGGCTCGACAGCCAGGCGATGAAGGCCGACGTGGCGAAGCCCCCGCTGAGATTGTCTGCGCTGATCACAACGGCCAGTGAACCGAGGGTGGGTTCGCTGATGGCCAGCCAGACAAACAGCAGGTTGGTGCTGGCGACCAGGATGGCGCCGGCCAGCAGCGGACGCAGGATGCCATAGCGCACCACCAGCACGCCACCGAGTGCAGCACCCGCGATGGTCATGAAGAAACCGAAGATCTTGGTGATATTGGCGATCTCGGTCTTGCTGAAACCCAGGTCGAGGTAAAAGGGATTGGCCATTACGCCCATGGTGATATCGCTCAGCTTGTAGCAGCCAACCAGCAGCAGGATCAGGATGGCGAGCGCGCCGTTGCGCTGAAAGAACTCCATGAATGGACTGACTACGGCATCCGAGAACCAGGCGGCGATGCGCATGGCCAGGGTGCGTTTGCCGTGGATCCCGACGGCCTCCTCGAGGCGTGCTTCCAGTGCGCGGGTGCGTGCATCTGGCCGGTGAACCGGCTCGTGGATCACCAGTGTGGTGATGGCGCCGACCCCCATCAGCGCAGCCATGGCCAGGTAGGCCAGCGGCCAGGAGTGCGCTTCGGCAATGTAAAAGGCGCCGGCACCGGCGATCAGCAGGGCGATCCGGTAGCCAAGAACATAGGTCGCCGCCATGGCGCCCTGCAAGCGCTGGTCGACGGCTTCAATCCGGTAGGCATCCACGGTGATGTCCTGCGTGGCGGAACCGAAGGCTACCAGCAAGGCAAATGCGGCGAGCAGGGTCAGGTCCGTATGCGGGTCGGTCAACGCCATCCCGACCAGCCCGGTGGCAATGGTCAACTGGGCGATCAGCATCCACGAGCGGCGCTTGCCGAGCAGCCGGGTGAGCAGCGGGAACGGCAGGCGGTCGATCACCGGCGCCCAGAACACCTTGATGGAGTAGGTGATGCCCACCCAGCTGAAGAAGCCAATGGTGGTGCGTGCGATCCCGATATCCCGCAACCAGGCAGACAGCGTGGAGAACACCAGCAGGAACGGCAGGCCGGCAGCAAACCCGAGGAATACCATGCCCACCACCCGCGGTTGGGTATAGGTCGCCAGGGCCTCGCGCCAGCTGCGGGTCTGCCCGTTGTCGGCTGCAGGGGGATTCAAGTGGTCACCGGCACTCCCGGGTGCACCGGGTACTATCTCAACCGAGTAGCGGCATGACCAGCATCCGCAGTACCTGCAGGCCGATACTCGCGAACAGGGGTGACAGGTCGATGCCGGAGATTGGCGGGATCAGTTGCTGTATCGGCCGCAGTATCGGGGTGGTCAGGCTATAGACCAATGACGTGACCGGATTGTGGGTGCCCGGGTTCACCCAGCTGAGAATGACCTGGATGATGATGGCAAAGAAAAACACGTTAATTGCCAGTGACACCAGTTTTGCCAGGCTGAGGATGATGACGGCACTGACAGGAACACCGCCCCCGCGCAACAGGAAAACCAGCGTGAGCGCCACTGACTGCAGGACGATCATCAGCAGGATGGCAGAAATATCAAACTTGCCGATGCTCGGGATGACCTTGCGCAGCGGGACCAGCACGGGACTGGTAATGCGTACCAGGAACTGGCTGACCGGGTTGTAGAAGTCGGCGCGCACCATGCCGAGCAGGAAGCGCAGCATTACTGCCAGTATATACAGACTGAACAGGGTAGTGATCAGGAATTCGATCGGATTGGTGAAATAGTTGCCGCTCATGATTCCTCACCGAAGTCCGCCGCGAGTTCGCGCGACCGTTCTGCTGCTGCCTGCAGTGCACCCAGCACGGTTTCCTCGAAACCATGTTGTCTGAAATATTCCAGTGCGCGTTCCGTGGTCCCGCCCGGTGAAGTAACGCGTTGTCTCAGCACGGCGGCATCCTCGGTGCTTTCAAGTGCCATCTTCGCGGCACCAAAGGCGGTCTGCAGGGTCAGCAGGCGTGCCGTATCGGCGGGCAGGCCCAGGCGTATGCCGGCATCCTGCAGGGCCTCCATGAACAGGAAGAAGTAGGCCGGTCCGCTGCCCGACAGGGCAGTAACGGCGTCCATCAGGTCCTCGTCATCAACCCAGATGGCCAGCCCGACGGCGCGCAGTACCGATTCGGCCAGGTTGCGCTGCGCCGCGCTGGCATTGGGGTTTGCATACAGTGCGGTGGCCCCGCTTTGTACCAGTGACGGGGTATTCGGCATGGTGCGCACGATGGCCGTGTCCTTGCCGAGCCAGCCGCGCAGAGCGGTTTCGCGGATACCGGCGGCAATCGAGATAACCAGCACCCGCTGTGCGGCAATCACTTCGGCCAGTTCACCGGCAACCGATTTGATCACCCGGGGTTTAACCGCCAGTACCACGGCGTCAGCGTGCTCGACGGCGCTGCGGTTGTCCTGTGTGGTGGCAACCGAAAAACGTTGTGCCAGTCGATCGGTCTGCTGCGGGTCCGGATCGGCGACACGAATCCGGTCCGGATTCCAGCCATCGGCGATGAGGCCGCCAACCAGGCTGCGCGCCATGTTGCCGCCACCGATAAAGGCGAGTCGGGAATCAGTCATGACGTTGACAATACAGGATGCGTGTATTTCAGGACAAGCGGTGTACCCGCACCCGTGCGGTGTCATGGAAGTGGCGGTACGTTTACGGAGTGGCGCTTGCCCT
>JAUVNM010000053.1 GCA_030599705.1 Gammaproteobacteria bacterium | reverse complement strand
CTGTTTGTTCCGAATGCCAACTGCAATGTTTGCCTCACCTCCGTCCCGACAGAGGACTCATTTACCTTATCCAGCAAGATATATATAGCTAATACATATAGTTATAAGTCTACCCCCGATCTGCAGCCATGACTATGGCAGTACAGATCAGATGCAGATAGTATTCTAAATGATAATGATTTGTATTAAGGTTACGTTTCCGTACAATATCAGTCCTTCTTAATACACTAACCAGGGAACTACACCATGAAACACGCCATTCACGCCACAGCGTGCGCCTGTGCCCTGCTGCTGGCCAGCCTTGGTGCACACGCCGGCCTGCCCGAGAAGATGCCGAGCATGGAAGAAATGTGGCAAATCATCCAGCAACAGCAGGCCGAGATCGAGGCGTTGAAACAGCAGCAACAAACCACCGAACAAAAGGCCGTGGCCGCGGATGAGAAGGCCGAGGCCGCCGTGGTCGCCGTCGAGGAAGCCGCCACCACCGGCAGTGGCACCCTGCTGTCCGACCGGACCAGCATTGGCGGCTACGGCGAGATGCACTACAACAACCTCGACAGCAAGGAAGAAATCGACTTTCACCGCTTCGTGCTGTTCTTCGGCCATGAATTCACCGACAACTTGCGCATGTTCTCGGAACTGGAACTGGAGCATGCCGTCTCGGGAGGCGACAATAATGGCGAGATCGAACTGGAGCAGGCCTACATCGAGTACGATATCAACAACAATCACCAGGTCAAGGGCGGGCTGTTCCTGCTCCCGGTCGGTATCCTGAACGAGACCCACGAACCCCCGACCTTCTATGGCGTGGAGCGCAACCCGGTCGAAAAGAACATCATCCCGACCACGTGGTGGGCCGGCGGGGCCGCGGCCAACGGCGAAATTGCCCCGGGCTGGAGCTATGACGTCGCCTTCCATGAAGGGCTCGAGACGTCCGCGCAGGACAGTTACAAGGTGCGCAAGGGCCGCCAAAAGACCAGCAAGGCGGATGCCAGTGACCTGGCCGGGACCGGGCGACTGAAATGGACCGGCATCCCCGGGGTGGAAGTGGCCGGTAGCGTCCAGTATCAGGCGGATATTACCCAGGGTGAATCCAATGCCGGCCATGCCTGGTTGTATGAGGCACACACCGACATTCAGCGTGGTCCATTCGGCCTGCGCGCCCTGTACGCGATGTGGGACCTGGACGGCGGCGGTCCGAAAGCCATCGGCGCCGACCAGCAGGAGGGTTTCTATATCGAGCCCTCCTACAAGTTCAACCAAAAGGTCGGTATCTTTGCGCGCTACAACCAGTGGGACAATGCCGCGGGTGACAGCACGGACAGCAAGGAGAAGCAGTATGACCTGGGTATAAACTTCTGGCCACACCCGGACGTGGTACTGAAGGCGGACGTACAGCAGCAGGACAATGAGGGCAAAAAGAACGACAATGGCTTCAACCTCGGTATCGGCTTCCAGTACTGACCATTGGCCGGGTTCCCGGATACCCGGGACACACGCATGTTCCGGGTAATCCGAAACCATGGTTAATGCTCATTACATACCGAGGCTTACAGCACTGCTGATCGCGCTGCTGGGTGCCTGCAGCACGCTACAGGCGCGCGGCACCTACCAGACACCGGAAGACTTTCTTCGGGAGGTCTTCTCCGGGTCGCCACCGGAACCGGAAACCTTGTGGCTGCAGGGAGATGTAAAAGAAGCGGTCACCAAAATTCTCGGCCACCGCTACAACGCCCTGCGCATCCGCTACTGGGGCAAGGGCCGGCGCACGGCATGGATACTGGAAGAGATCGGCAAGGACCAGCCGATTACCACCGGCTTCGTTGTCAACGACGGCAATCTGGAAACCGTCCGGGTACTGATCTTCCGTGAAAGCCGTGGTGGAGAAATCAGGCATCCTTTCTTTACGGAGCAGTTCAATGGCGCCGGCCTCACCAATGCGCACCAGCTGGACCGCAACATAGACGGTATCTCAGGCGCCACGCTGTCCGTCCGGGCCCTGAAAAACCTTGCCCGTCTGGCGCTCTATCTGCACACCAGGACCGCGTACGCCGATGACACGCCATAAGCACAAAAAAACACCGGCAAAACTGCTGCGCTCCCTGTACATCTGGCACCGTTATATCGGCCTGGCAGCAGCCCTGTTCGTCATCCTGCTGACCGTCACCGGGCTGGTTCTCAATCACACGGAAGACCTGTCACTGGATTCAAGGCATGTCAGCTCCGACCTGCTGCTGGACTGGTACGGCATCACCGCGCCGGATGACCTGTACGGCTATCGCGTCGGCGCTATCCGCATTACCGCGATCGGCAGCCACCTGTACTGGAACACGACACGCCTGCCACAGGCAAGTGCCCCCCTGGTGGGAGCCGTCGAGTTCGCCGGCCTGGTGGTTATCGCGATCGAGGGAGAGTTACTGCTGTTTACCCCGGAGGGAGAACTGGTAGAACGTCTTGCCGGGGCGGCCGGGGTGCCGGCCGGCATGCAGGCACTGGGGCTCACACCTGCCGGTGTGCTGGCAATCCATGCCGCGCACGGCTACTACCGGACGGATGAGCGTTTCCTCGAATGGCAGGAAACAGAATCCCTGAAAGCCGACTGGTCGCGCCCAACGGAACCCTCGCCTGCGCTTCGTGCCGCCCTGCAACACAGCTGGCGCGGTACCGGGTTAACGCTGGAGCGCATGCTGCTGGATCTGCACAGCGGCCGCATCCTTGGCAGCCGGGGCATTTACCTGGTGGACGCCGCGGCAGTCCTGTTCCTGCTGCTGGCCATCAGTGGCGTCTGGCTCTGGGGAAAACGCCGGGCCACGGCCATGTCACATCGGCAGCGTAAACATTCCAGTTAGCGTCCATCCATAAACAACACCTATCGTCATTCCGGCGCAGGCCGGAATCCAGTAAGCAATTGAACCCTCTGGATCCCGGCCTGCGCCGGGATGACGGGGCTGGGAAAATCCTGTGTTAATGGACGGACACCAGTTAGTTCCCGGGCCGCACCAGGCCGCCCAGGCCACCCTGCTCCAGCACACTGTTATAGAGTTTCCTGATCGCCAGCGGGTCATCCATCTCCAGTGCCTGCTGCAATACAGCGCGCGCCTCTTCCCGGGTAAAACTCCGGATCACCCATTTGATACGCGGCAGACTGCTGACCGACATACTCAGGCTGTCCACCCCCAGCCCCAGCAGCGCCAGTACCGCTGCCGGATCACCGGCCATTTCCCCGCAGACACTGACCGGTTTGCCCAGCTTGTGCGCCTGTTCCACGACGTGTTGCACGGCACACAGAACCGCGGGATGCAGCGACTGGTACAAACTGGCAACCCGGGAGTTATTCCGGTCCACGGCCAGCAGGTATTGAGTCAGGTCATTGGTCCCGATGGAAAAGAAATCAGCGTGGCCTGCCATGGCCTTCACCTGGTACACGGCGGATGGCACTTCGATCATGATTCCAATCGGGGGCCGCTGCAGCGGCTCCCCTTCCTCGATCAGCTCATCAATCGCCTGGTTGATCAGGACCATGGCCATATCAAGCTCGGTTGCTGTCGATATCATCGGCATCATTATGGTGAGGTTGTTCAGACCGGTACTGGCGCGCAGCATGGCGCGCAGCTGGGTCAGGAAAATCTCCGGGTGATCGAGGCTGATGCGGATACCGCGCCAGCCAAGAAACGGATTTTCCTCCCGGACCGGGAAGTAGGACAGCATCTTGTCACCCCCGACATCGAGGGTACGCAAGGTTACCGGTCGCGGCGCAAACGCCTCGAGCACCTTGCGGTAAATGCGCCGCTGCTCCTCTTCGCCGGGGAACTGTTCGCGCATCAGGAACGGGATCTCGGTGCGGTAGAGACCGACCCCGTCACCCTCACTGTGCAATTCGGGCTCGATACCCGACACCAGTCCGGTATTCAGGTAAAGCGGGATACTGACACCATCCGGGGTGACTGATGGCTGACCGGCAACGTCCTTAAGGCCGGCGGTCAGCTCGGTTTCTTCCGCCTGCAGGCGGACGAATTCCTCGCGCACCAGTACCGATGGATTTACGAAGACATCGCCGCGATAGCCATCCGCAATCATGGTCTGTCCCTCGAGCCGGTAGACCGGCAACCCCTCGACACCCATGACAGCGGGGATCCCCATCGACTGCGCCAGGATGGCTACGTGCGAGGAACTGGAGCCGCTCGCCGAAACAATACCGGCCAGCTGCTCCATCGGGATCTCGGCCAACTGGCCGGCACTGATATCTTCACCAACCAGCACGGTCTGTGCATACGCCGGGCGGCTGGCAGAACGGTCACTCTGGATATGGGTCAGGACCCGGCGTCCGAGATCGCGGATATCGCTGGCGCGCTCCCGCAGGTAACTGTCTTCCATGGTTTCAAA
Source organism: Gammaproteobacteria bacterium (assembly GCA_030599705.1). Classification (GTDB taxonomy): domain Bacteria; phylum Pseudomonadota; class Gammaproteobacteria; order UBA9214; family UBA9214; genus SZUA-186. The sequence goes on along the minus strand of JAUVNM010000053.1, from coordinate 4,256 downwards.
GATCCGCACATGCTCCCCGATGGTTTCACGCAGGGAGCCCGCGGCCCAGTTACCGGCACGGATGCGTTCCATGGTTTTTTCTACCAGGGTGTCACTGCCAAGCATGAGCATCAGGGCATCGAAGAGTGCGAGATCTTCCGCGGGCAGTACGCCTGACATTCTGTTCGAATAATCACGCATATCATCCTGGACCGCCGCCACCGCATCCCGGAAGACGGCAAGTTCGCCTTCAACATCCGTAATCTTGCGGTCCGGAATCGCATCCAGGTTGGACGGTGGATACACCACCATGGCCTGGCCAACTGCCACACCGGGTGCACCGGGCAATCCGTGCAGTACCACCGAGACTTTATCCGGCGTTTCCAGCAACCGTGAAATTTCACCACTGGCGCCGGCATGGGTAATGGCCCCGGCCAGTTGCGCAGCCAGCGTTACCAGAAAGGCTTCTTCCTCCTCACCGAACTTGCGCGACTGCCGCTGGCGTACCACGAGGATACCCAGCACCCTGCCATGCTGGATAATGGGGATGCCAAGAAAGCCGTGATAGGGCTGTTCCCCGGTTTCAATCGTAAACCGGTAGCGCGGATGACTGGGTGCATCATCCAGGTTAACCGGTTCCTCACGCTCGACCACCATCCCGACCAGGCCTTCGCCGCTGTTCAGGCGTACCTTGCCGACTGCGTCCTTGCGCAAACCCTCGGTGGCCATCAGGACATATTGCGAATTGTGTGCGTCGACAAGGTAAACAGAGGCAACATCGACATTCACCGTTACCCGCACACGCATCACGATTATATTAAGTGCCTGCTCGAGATCAGGCGCAGCGTTTACCTCCTGGACGATACGGCGGAGAATATCCAGCATGGAATGTTCCGGTTATGAGTGTGCCCGTTGTACTGCAAGAACCACCAGGGTCAGTAGCGTCACTGGCGACTATCTGGACAAGCTGCCGTTGCTTGCATATTCGGGCACGCCGTCAGGAAACAGCAGTGGCGCCAGCTCATGCAGCGCCTTCCTGTATACATTGCGCTTGAAGGGCACAACTTCATCCAGTGGCTGCCAGTAATCGACCCAGCGCCAGTTGTCGAATTCAGGCTTTGCAGAACTATCCAGGCAGACTTCGGCATCATCACACAGCAGTCGCAACATGAACCACACCTGCTTTTGCCCGATACACAGGGGCCGGCTGGAACGGCGGAGGTACTTGTGCGGCAGCCGATACCGCAGCCAGCCCCGGGTCGCGCCCATCACATCAACATGATCGGGACACAGCCCGACTTCTTCGGACAGCTCGCGGTACATGGCCTCGGCCGGGGTCTCGTCAGTGCGCATTCCACCCTGCGGGAATTGCCAGGCACTCTGACCGATGCGACGCGCCCATAAAAGGCGCCCCTGACAGTTCGAAAGAATGATCCCTACATTTGGTCTAAATCCATCCGGATCAATCACTTGTATTATATCCTTGTAATTCCTGATTGGCCTGATTTTCCCATAGCTGTCGGTAATGGGCAAATGACCGGTGCGGCAGCCCGGTTTTACTTTTTAGCATCAGCCACTATGCTTGGCGGCGTTTTTCCCCGGAGCCGGATGCCGTGAGCATTGCACTGTTTGACCTGGACAATACCCTGATCGGTGGTGACAGTGACTACCTGTGGGGATGTTTTCTTGCCGAACGCGGCATTGTTGACGGTGCGTACTACGAACAGGAAAACCAGCGATTCTACGACCAGTACAAGGCGGGGGTCCTCGATATCCACGAATTTTTACGGTTCCAGCTGCGGCCGCTTGCCGAACATGACATGGAAACACTGCTTGACCTGCGCCGGCATTATATTAAAGAGAAGATCAAACCCATCCTGCTTCCCAAGGCACGGCAGCTGATACAGGAGCACCGCTTACTGGGCCGTACGCCGGTCATTATCACGGCCACCAACCGCTTCATAACCGGCCCGATTGCCGAACTCTACGGTATTGATCAACTGCTGGCGACGGAGCCTGAAATCGTTGCCGAGCGTTACACCGGCAGTATTCGTGATGTGCCGTGTTTCCAGGAAGGCAAGATCCACAAACTCAGAAACTGGCTGGAGTTCAACGACCGCACGCTTGAAGACAGCTGGTTTTACAGCGACTCCCACAATGACCTCCCGTTGCTGAACGCAGTAACCCATCCGATCGCCGTGGATCCGGACGAAATACTCAGGCAGCATGCCGAAACACACGGCTGGCCAATCATCAGCCTCCGGGACTGACCTGTCCTGTCTGGCGATAACCCCATGAGTCATCCATCAGCATGCATCCACTCCCACTGTTCGCAACATTGACCCTGCTGGCACTGGCCGGCTTTGTTCTCAGCCTGATGACCGGCAGTATTGATACCGGCTGGCGCGATCTGGCAGCGGTGATAAGCGGCGACGAGCAGGCACTGGGGACGCGTGTCATCCTGGACCTGCGCTGGCCAAGAACCGCCGCCGCATTTATTACCGGCGCCCTGTTGGCACTGGCGGGCGGTTTCATGCAGGTATTGTTACGCAACCCGCTCGCGGACCCGTATGTGCTCGGTGTTTCCGGCGGTGCGGCAACCGGCGCACTCACTACCCTGCTACTTGGCCTGGGCGGCGCCTGGATGCAGGGTGCGGCTTTTGGCGGGGCACTGTTCTCGATGCTGATCGTATTCGGACTGTCGCGTGGCCATGGCAGCTGGTCCATGAACCGCCTGCTGCTGACCGGCGTCGTCATCGCAGCGGGCTGGGGAGCGGTAATCGGTTTCCTGCTTGCCCTCAGCCCGGAACAAAGCCTGCGTGGCATGTTGTTCTGGCTGATGGGTGACCTGTCCTATGCAACAACGCCGGTTTCCGGTTTCATCATTCTGCTTGCCGGCATCCCCCTGGCGATCATACTGGGCCGCTCGCTGAATATCATGGCACACGGCGAACTCACTGCCACATCGCTGGGTGTTTCCGTGCCTGCCCTGCGGCGTCTTGTCTATGTCACGGCATCTGTGTTCACAGCCGCTGCGGTCACCATTGCCGGTACCATCGGGTTTGTCGGCTTGATCGTTCCACACATGCTGCGCCTGCAGGGCATCCGTGATCACCGTATCCTGCTGCCGGCCAGTGCCCTGCTCGGCGGCAGCCTGTTGCTGGTAGCAGACGCGCTGGCGCGCACCCTGCTGGCCCCGCGCCAGCTGCCGGTCGGTATCCTGACGGCGCTGGTGGGGGTACCGGTGTTTCTTTACCTGTTGTATCAGTCCCGCGAACCGCATGGCCGGGACGGCTAACCGCAATGGGTCTGCTTGATACAGCCCGGCTCGATGTCCACATCGGTAGCGTCAGTGTTTGCCGGCAACTGGATTTGCACATCGATGCCGGCCAGCACTGGTGCATCCTCGGACGCAACGGCTCCGGCAAGACCACGCTGCTGCACACACTGGCCGGGTTGCGCAAACCCGACAGCGGGTCTGTCCAGCTGGGAGGCAACCCCCTGCACAGCCTGCCCCGGCGTACCCGGGCAAAAGGCATCGGCATCCTGTTACAGGATCATATCGATGCCTTTCCGGCCAGTGTGATGGAAACCGTATTGATCGGCAGACACCCGTATCTCGGGCCGCTGCAATGGGAAGGTCCGGATGATGTTGCACTCGCCCGGAAGGCCCTGCAGGCCGTCGAACTAGAGCCAATGGCTGACCGGAATGTGGCCACCCTGTCCGGCGGGGAACGCCGCCGGCTCGGCATTGCCACCCTGCTGGTTCAGGACCCCGGGTTGCTGCTGCTGGACGAGCCGACGAACCACCTGGATATTCATCACCAGGTGCACATGCTCGATTTACTGACTGAACGCAGCCATGCCGGGGACCAGGCCATGTTGCTGGTCTTGCACGACCTGAACCTTGCACTGCGTTACTGCGATCACTTCCTGCTGCTGTTCGGGAATGGCGAAACCCGGCAGGGTACCGCGGATGAAGTACTGACCCAGGACGTACTCGAACGCCTCTATGGTCACCCGCTGCAATGCCTGCAGGCGGCACAGGGACCGGTGTGGTTGCCGATGTAGCCTGCCCTGACCTGAGCCGGCGATTAACAAAGGACTTGATCGAGAGGGTTGGATCTATCCAGTGTGAATCCGCTGCCCCGGCAGTCCCCTGGTCAGGGACCGCTGCAAGTCCATGGCCCAGGCCAGCTTCTCGACCGGCTCCCGGTCTCACCTTCTCCCTGGGCCACGCGTGACCTTGCTGAGCAGGTGCTACCCACTCGATCAGG
>JAUVNM010000032.1 GCA_030599705.1 Gammaproteobacteria bacterium | reverse complement strand
GGCCTGGCCATCGCGGTCCAGGACGCCCACCCGCTGGTACTCAAACACAGCCACTGGCAAACACCCACACCCGGCGGCCGCGGTGCCGCGCGTGATGTTTGCGAGATGATCATGGAAGCAAAAGGCGTGCTGGAAAAAGAGATGAGCAAGTACCTTTGAACGGCAAGCAAATCGCGCTCTTCGCCGGACTCCTCATTAGTGTTGCCCTGACCGGGTGGTTATTACAGAACCAGGGTTCTTTCACTGAGCAACGCAGCATATCTCCCAGCGGCCCCGACCTGTTTGTAGAGGACATGGACCTGAAGCTGGTTAACACGGACGGCAAGCTGCACTACCACGTCACGGCAGACCGGCTGGACCATTTCCCGAACGACGACCACGCCGAACTCACCCGCCCCGTCATGCAGATCTTCACTGAAAACCGGCCCACCTGGGAGATCAAGTCGGAACGCGGCAGGATTTCCTCCGGCTATGAAACCGTCTGGCTGCTGGGCGCGGTCGAGATCCGGCGGCAGGCCGGCAACACAACCCGGCCACTGACCATCGTTACCCGCGACCTGATGGTTAAACCGGACGCGCAAACAGCCGAAACAGTCAATATGACCCGTATCCGGTCCGACCGGTTCGAGGTCGAGTCAACCGGACTGCATGCCGATTTCATAAATAACCGCCTGGAACTGAAATCCAGGGTACGTGGCACGTTCGATGATGCCGGCTGACACTGCAAGGCTTGTCTGTGCCGCGTTGCTGCTGTGTCTGCCGGTAACCGGCCTGGCACTGTCATCAGACCGTGACCAGCCGATACATATTGAAGCAGACAGTGCGGTTCTCATGGAGAAGGAAGGCCTCAGTACCTACACGGGCAATGTAAAGATACGCCAGGGCACACTCGAATTGCACGGTGACACCATGACTGTATATAACACTGACAACAACATCGACAAAATCGTCCTGACCGGCAGCCCGGCAACCATCGTGCAGCGCCCGGAAGGCGGTGACGATGACCTGCATGCGGAAGCCGGCCAGATGGAATACCGTGCCGACGAGGAGCACATCATCCTGACCGGCGCGGCGCGCATCTGGCAGGCAGACGGCAAGGAGTTCCGCAGCGAAAAAATCATCTACAATATCAGGACCAATACTGTGAATGCCGGTGACAGCACATCCGGTGACCGGGTACATATAACGCTGCAACCAAAGAAGAAAGCCGATGAAAACGGGGAGCCCGGTAGCGAATGAGCCTGCTTGCTGCACATCATCTCGGCAAACGCTACCAGTCGCACGCAGTCGTCGATGACGTATCCCTGTCGGTCAAGACGGGCGAGGTAGCCGGATTGCTGGGCCCGAACGGCGCGGGGAAAACCACCTGCTTTTACATGATTGTCGGCTTGATACCCTGCGGCACCGGCAGTATCACGCTGGATGATACCGACCTGACAGGACAACCCATGCATATCCGTGCACGCCACGGTCTCGGTTACCTGCCGCAGGAAGCATCGATATTCAGAAAGATGACTGTCGCAGAGAACATCCTGGCGGTACTGGAAATCCGCAAGGGACTGGACAAGCAGGAGCGCGCTGACCTGCTGGAATCACTGCTGCATGAACTGCATATCGGGCATCTCGCTGACCAGTCCGGCATCAGCCTGTCCGGGGGCGAGCGGCGGCGTGTCGAAATTGCCAGGGCACTGGCTGCCGAGCCGCGCTTCATCCTGCTCGATGAGCCCTTTGCCGGCGTCGACCCGATCTCTGTGCTGGATATCCAGCAGATTATCAAGCACCTGTGCGACCGGGACATCGGGGTGCTGATCACGGACCATAATGTCAGGGAAACCCTCGGCATCTGTAATCATGCCTATATCCTTAACAAGGGAGCGATCATCTCCGAGGGTCCACCCGAGGCCATACTCGCTGACCAGCAGGTCCGCGATGTCTACCTGGGCGCTGAATTCCGCCTGTAAACTGCCGTTCAGGAACAGTCTTTTATAATGGCACGAATAATGCCCTATAATGGTTACAGAGGCCCTGGAATTACATTCCCGGGTGGCCTGAATAACACATGAAGCAAACTCTGCAACTTCGCATCGGTCAGCAACTGACCATGACGCCGCAACTGCAACAGGCCATCCGCCTGCTGCAGCTATCCACCCTCGAACTCCAGGACGAGGTGCAGTCCATTCTGGAATCCAACCCGATGCTGGAGCAGGAAGAGGGAGACACCGCGGAAGCCGCAAACAGCGAGACATCCCGTGAAACGGCCGCAGACAGCTCCAGTGACGATGGCCTGAATGGCACGGAGGTCAACTCGCCCCTGACAGCTGAAAATACCGAATCCATCCCCGATGAGCTTCCCGTCGACAGCAACTGGGATGATGTCTACGACCCGGGCACCACCAGCTACAGCGCACCGAACCCGGACGACAGGGGCGATATACTCGACACGGCGACCGTCAGCAGCGAAGGCCTGCACAGTCACCTGTACCGGCAACTCGACCTTTCCAGTTTTACCGATAGCGACCGCGTTATCGCTCATACCCTGATCGATGCCATTGATGATGATGGCTTCCTGGCCCAGGACCTTGATTCGATTCACGAGCAGCTGGCCGGCCAGCCGGACTTCGCGGAAGACCCGCTGGAGGTCAATGAAATAGAGGCAGTTCTCCATCGCATCCAGCAGTTTGACCCGGTCGGCGTGGGCGCCCGCGACCTGGGTGAAAGCCTGCGGTTGCAACTGCAGCAGTACGACCGGGACGCGCCGTGGCTGAAAGAGGCAGTCACTCTTGTCCGGGACCATCTGCAACTGCTCGGCAGCCGCGATTTCAACCTGCTGGCACGGCGCATGGGACTCGCCATGGACGACCTGCAGCATGTGGTCCACCTGATACAGTCATTGAACCCGCGCCCGGGTTCAAAATTCAGCGACATGGAACCCGAGTACATCATTCCGGATGTGTTCGTTACCCGCCACAAGGGCAAGTGGCGCATTGAGCTGAACGTTGATTCGATCCCGAAGCTGCGCATCAACGACTATTATGCAAGCATGATAAAACGCGCCAACAACAGCAAGGACAATACCTACCTCAAGAACAACCTGCAGGAAGCACGCTGGTTCCTCAAGAGCCTGCAAAGCCGGCACGAGACCCTGCTCAAGGTCGCCAACAGTATCGTCAGGCGCCAGCATGCATTTTTCGATTATGGTGAAGAAGCCATGAAACCCATGGTACTGCGCAGTGTTGCCGAGGAAGTAGAGATGCACGAGTCAACCATCTCACGGGTCACTACCCGCAAATACATGCATACACCGCGCGGCATCTATGAATTCAAGTTCTTCTTCTCAAGTCACGTCAGCACCGACACCGGAGGCGAATGCTCGGCAACTGCAATCCGGGCAATCATCAAGAAACTGGTTGCTGCCGAAAATCCCGGAAAACCGTTAAGCGACAGCAAGATGGCAAATATCCTGCTGGAACAGGGCATCAAGGTCGCACGGCGTACAATCGCGAAATACCGGGAATCACTTTCAATCTCACCATCGAATGAACGTAAACGCCTTGCATAGGCCTTATAAGAAAGGAGTGTCATTATGCAAATAAACCTGACTGGACACCATGTAGAATTAACTACGCCACTGCGTGATTACGTCAACAGCAAGCTGGAGCGCCTGGAAAGGCATTTTGATCATGTTACCAATATTCACGTTATTCTCAGCGTGGAAAAACTGCGTCACAAGGCAGAAGCCACCATGCACGTCAGCGGCGGCAACCTGTTTGCCGATGCTACCGAGGAAGACATGTATGCCGCCATCGACGCACTGACAGACAAGCTGGACCGTCAGGTCAAGAAGCACAAGGAAAAAATTACCGACCACCATCAGGGCGAGGGATCCATAAAGGATTATGTGTGACAAGCATGCAAATTCCGTCACCCGGTACGTGGCACTGGCAGGTATCATATGAACATAGTCGAACTTATCAGCCCTGAGCGTGCAAACCGTTGCACGGAAATCGGCAGCAAGAAACGGGTCCTGGAACATGTCAGCGAACTGCTGGCAAGGGACACTCCCAGACTTGTCTGGGATGAAATCTTCGACAGCCTGGTCAGCCGCGAGAAACTCGGCAGCACCGGACTGGGCAAGGGTGTTGCCCTCCCCCACGGCCGTATGGCTCTGCTGGACAAACCGGTCTGTGCCTTTCTGAAACTGGACAATCCGGTGGATTTCGATGCAACCGACGGCCAGCCCGTGGACCTGGTGTTTGCCCTGCTGGTTCCGGAAGATTCGACTGAAGAACATCTGCAGGTCCTGTCCATGATTGCCGAGCTGTTCAGCAACCCCTCCTTTTGTTCCAGTATCCGTGCATGCGACAGCGATGCCTGCCTGTATGGCATGCTCAGCCAACAGGAACCGCAGAAAATCCCTGCATGAGCACCTCGCTGACTCTCGATACCCTGTTCAGGTCCCTCGATGAAAAACTGGGGCTTGCATGGGTTACCGGGAGTCAGGGCGGAGAGCATGCAATCAACACCACAAAAGACGAAAAGGCCGAGACCTCGCTGGTCGGTAACCTCAACCTGATACACCCGCACCGCATCCAGGTCCTCGGTAGCCGCGAGCTGGAATTTCTTGATTCCCTCAAGAAAAACTCCCGCAAGGATGCCATCAGCCAGCTGTTTTCCGGGCAGTCCGACCTGATCATCATGGCCAAGCAGCTGCCCGTACCGGATGACCTGCTGCAGGCGGCGAACGCCACCAGCACACCGGTGCTGTCCTCAAACCGCCCAAGCCAGGAGGTCATCCAGAACCTGCAGTACTACCTGAGCAACCAACTGGCAGAAAAAATAACCCTGCACGGGGTATTCATGGAGGTTATGGGAACCGGCGTACTGATCACCGGCCCGTCGAGCATCGGTAAAAGTGAACTGGCCCTGGAACTGCTGACCCGCGGACACCGGCTGATCGCCGACGATGCGCCCGAGTTTGTGCGCATTGCACCTGACATCCTCAACGGCACCTGCCCGGAGATGCTGCGCGACTTTCTCGAGGTACGCGGCCTCGGGATTCTCAATGTTCGTGCCATGTACGGCGCCAGCTCCATCAAGCAAAACCGCAACCTGCGCCTGATCATCGTGCTGCAGGAAATGGAAGATGCCATCAAGATGGACCGGCTGCATGGCAGCCGCAGGGACCGCAGGATCATCGGCGTGGATATTCCCGAAATTACACTGCCCGTGGGCCCTGGCAGAAACCTGGCGGTACTGCTGGAAACCGCTGTCCGCAACCACATCCTCAATGCCAAGGGATATGATGCCAGCCAGGCATTTATCGACCGTCAGAAGCGTCGTCTTGAAAAAGTGCATCAATGAAGCTGACGATCATCAGCGGCCTTTCGGGTTCCGGAAAAACGGTCGCCCTGCACACGCTGGAGGACATGGGCTACTACTGTATCGATAATCTTCCGATCGCCCTGCTGGAAGCCTTCACACGGGAATTCAGCAAACAGCCCCTCCAGGACATCCAGGAAGTTGCCGTCGGCATTGATGCACGCAACCACCCCGACCAGATCAGCCAGTTCCCCGGAATTATCAAAAACTGCCGCGAGCGTGGCATCAACTGCAAGATCATCTTCCTGCAGGCAGAAAATCATATCCTGCTCAAGCGCTTCAGCGAAACTCGCCGCAAGCACCCGTTGACGGATCCCGATACGGCGCTGGCAGATGCCATCGACAAGGAACGCAAGCTGCTCACGCCCATTACCACCAATACCGACCTGTTTATCGATTCCAGCCAGACCAACCTCTACCAGTTACGCGACCTGGTGCGGGAATGCATTGGTACCGGTAACAACCCGAAGCTGTCACTCGTATTGCGTTCATTCGGCTACAAGCATGGCCTGCCTGCCGATGCTGACTTCGTGTTCGATGCGCGCTGCCTGCCGAACCCGTACTGGGAACCCGGACTGCGCGGCCTCACTGGACTGGACAAGCCGGTCGTAGATTTTCTCGACGGGGATGCGACGGCCCATAAACTGGGCGATCATATCGAACAGTTTCTGGAAACCTGGATACCGAGCTTTAATTCGGTCAACCGCAGCTACCTGAATATCGCCATTGGCTGCACCGGCGGCCAGCATCGCTCGGTTTACCTGATAGAACGCCTGGCCAGGCGGCTGGGCGACCGGCTTGGTAATATTGTCATTCGCCACAGAGAAATAGAATGAGCATTGGAATCCTGCTGATCACCCATAACGGGCTCGGGCAGCAACTGCTGGATACCGCTGCCGGCATCCTCGGCAATGCCCCGCTCCGAATCGAGGCCATCGGAGTAACGGACACCTGTGATCCTGACCAGGTCAGCGGTGCGGCGGGCAGGCTGTGCAGCGAACTTGACCAGGGCGACGGTGTGCTGGTGCTGACCGACCTGTTCGGGAGTACGCCAAGCAACATTGCCGTGCGGCTGTTGGAAGAACACCGGGTACTGGTGCTTGCCGGGGTCAATGTCCCGATGCTGGTGCGAATATTCAATTACCCGTCACTGTCCCTGGAAGAGCTTGGCGACAAGGCCAACAGCGGCGCCCGCGATGGTGTCATACTCACACCCGGAAAAAAGGCCTCCTGACATGCAGGAAATACAGGTCATCATCATCAACAAGCTGGGGCTGCACGCCCGTGCAGCCGCCAAGTTTGTCACCCTGGCATCTTCCTTCTCGAGCAATATCGATGTCCGCAAGGACGGACAAACCGTCAATGGCAAGAGCATCATGGGCGTCATGATGCTGGCCGCCTCAAAGGGCACCCACCTCGTTATTACCACCCGGGGTGAAGACGAAGATACGGCTGCACTACAGCTGGAAGATCTGGTACAGGAGAAATTCGGGGAAGCCGAATAGACAGGGTTATCGCTGACAATGAGCCTCGTCCTGCACGGTATTGGAGTTTCACGCGGCATTGCCATCGGCAAGGCGCACATCATCGTGCGCGGCAGCATCGAGGTCCTCGAATCCGCCATACCAACCCTCCTCATCGAGGATGAAGTCGCACGATTCCTCAAGGCAATTGAAACCGCACGCCTGCAACTGAGCTCGATCCGCGACCGCATACCGGAAGGGACCCGTGTGGATATCGCCGCGTTCATCGATACGCACATGCTGATGCTTGATGACGCCACGATTGTCAACACACCGGTCGAATTGATGCGCGAGAAAGGCTGCAACGCGGAATGGGCGCTGAAGCTGCAGCGCGATGCCGTGGTTGGGGTATTCGAGCAGATGAATGACCCCTACCTGCGCACCCGCCGTGATGACGTCGATCACGTCATCAATCGCATCCAGCGCATCCTGCAGGCAACCAGCCAGGGGGATATCCGCAGTGAAGACAGCCTGCAGGGCGCCATCGTGCTGACCGATGACCTGACTCCCGCGGAAACCGTGCTACTGGAACACCAGGGGGCAAGTGCCTTTGCTACCGAATACGGCGGCCCGCTGTCACACTCCGCCATCCTCGCGCGCAGCGTGCAGCTGCCAGCCATTGTCGGCGCTCACAGCCTCCAGCGCTACCTGCGTGATGGCGACGAGATTATCCTCGATGGCATGCAGGGGATCCTGATTGCCGACCCGGACCAGGACATACTCGACCACTACCGCGAGCGCAAGGCACAGGAAACCCGGCGACGTGCCGAGCTGGCACGGTTGGCACATACTCCGGCAGTAACCCTCGACAACCACGCGATCAAGCTGATGGTCAATATCGAGCTGCCCGAGGACATCGAGGCACTCAACCGCGAGAACACCAGCGGCATCGGTCTGTACCGGACCGAGTTCCTGTTCATGAACCGCCCGTCCCTGCCGGATGAAGAAGAGCAGTATCTCAGCTACACCCGGGTCATCAATGCCCTGAACGGCAAGCCGCTGACGATCCGCACGCTGGACGTGGGCGCCGACAAGGAAGTGGGTGACAGCGGTAGCGGTGGCCGCGGCCGCTGTAACAACCCGGCACTGGGCCTGCGCGCCATCCGCCTTTGCCTCAAGAACCACAGCCTGTTCTGTCCCCAGTTGCGGGCCATCCTGCGCGCATCCGCCCACGGGCCGGTACGCCTGATGATTCCCATGCTGTCCAACACCCGGGAATTACACCAGGTCCTCACGCTGATCCGGGATGCCGAGAATGCCCTGCAACGCGAGGGACTGACATTTGACCCCAACATCCAGATCGGCGGCATGATCGAGGTGCCGGCGGCCGCCATCTCGGCCGCCGACTTTGCCAGGCACCTGGATTTTCTCTCCATCGGGACCAATGACCTGATCCAGTACACGCTTGCCATTGACCGTGTGGATGATGAGGTCACCTACCTCTATGACCCGCTGCACCCGTCGGTACTGCAGCTGATAAAGATGGTGATCGATGCCGGCAAGGATTCCGGCATCCCGGTTGCCATGTGCGGCGAGATGGCCGGTGATGTGCGCTATACGCGGCTGTTGCTTGGCATGGGCCTGACGGAATTCAGTATGCACCATAGTGTGATGCAGGAGGTCAAGCGCGTTATCAACAACAGCTCGATCAGCGAACTCGCTCCCCGCGTCGCTGCACTGCTCGAGGCCGGTGATGCAGACCGGATCGTCGGCGCAATAGACTCCCTCAACAGTTCACTGAACTAGGCACCGCTCCCTTACCGGATGTCGGGGAGGCTGCTACACTTCGCCCCGCCCGGAAATCATCGCTCGAATTGAATGTGACCTGCCGATATGACTGACGCTGCAGAAAGCGAGACCATCAACAGCCGGCGTGAGCTGCTCATGCAGGCGCTGGATGCCGGTGCCGCCGATCGCATTAGCCAGTTGCTGTCGGGTCTGTATGCCGCTGAAATTGCCGACCTGCTGGAATCTTTCCCGCACGGCCCGCGCGAAGTCCTGTGGGAACTGGTCCACCCGGATGACCGCGGTGAGATCCTGGTCGAGGTCAATGACGAGGTCCGTACCGGTCTCATCGAGGAGATGGATCCCCGGCAGCTGGTCGCCGCGACCGGGGGCCTGGATACTGATGACCTCGCCGACCTGCTGAGCGACCTGCCGGGTGCAGTGATCCATGAAGTGATGCGCTCCATGGACAAGCAGAACCGCGACCGGCTCGAATCGGTACTGCCGTACCCGGAAGACACTGCCGGCGGCATGATGAACGTCGATACCGTCACTGTCAGGGCCGATGTCACCCTCGATGTCATCATGCGCTATCTCAGGGTACACCCGGACATACCGGAAACCACGGACCAGTTGATCGTGGTTGACCGGAACGATATTTACCGAGGCGTACTGCCGCTCACGGCGATACTCACCAACGATCCGGAGCAGCTGGTTGCCGCGGTCATGGACCGCGAAGTCACGGGCATCCCCGCCTCGCTGCCGGACGTGGAAGTTGCCCGGCTGTTCGAGGGCCGCGACCTGGTCTCGGCGCCGGTCATCGATAAAAATGACAAACTGCTGGGGCGTATTACCATCGACGATGTTGTCGACGTCATCCGTGAGGATGCCGATCACTCATTGCTGAGCCTGGCCGGCCTTGACGAAGAGGACGATACCTTCGCACCGGTGTTCAAGAGCGCCCGGCGCCGGGCCATCTGGCTGGGCATCAACCTGTTTACTGCCTTCATCGCCTCCTGGGTCATCGGGTTGTTCCAGGCCACGCTGGAACAGGTAGTGGCCCTGGCGGTACTGATGCCGATCGTTGCCAGCATGGGTGGTATTGCCGGCAGCCAGACGCTGATTATCGTGATTCGCGGTCTCGCGCTGGGACAGGTCGACCACAGCAATGCGCGCTGGCTGATGTACAAGGAGTTTGCCGTCTCCCTGCTAAACGGTCTCGGCTGGGCGCTGGTAGTCGCGCTGGTCTCGTGGTTGTGGTTCCAGGATGCCGGTATCGGGCTGGTGATCGCGGCGGCCCTGGTGATTAACCTGGCATGTGCCGCTATCGCCGGCATCACCATCCCCTTTATCCTCACCCGGATGAAGATCGACCCGGCGCACGCCGGTACCGTGCTGCTGACCACGGTCACGGACGTAATCGGCTTCCTCGTATTCCTGGGCCTGGGAACGATCTTCCTGTTGTAGGACCCGCGCCTCGCGGGGAAAACCATTCCCGGCCGGGGGCCGGTCCTACCCCCGCAGGAACCGTGCCCCGCGGGGAACGGTTACTCACGCCCCGGCAATGGTCATTTGCTCGATCAGCACCGAGCCGGTGCGCACGTTCCCGCGCCGGTCCACGTCAGCGCCCACCTCGACGATGCCCATGAACATGTCTTTCAGGTTGCCGGCCACCGTGATCTCCTCGACGGGATACTGTATCTC
>JAUVNM010000229.1 GCA_030599705.1 Gammaproteobacteria bacterium | reverse complement strand
CGTGTTCGTCGTTAACATCTAGTGCTCTATCAAGGTGATAATTGCGGATTGATGCGAAGGTTTTGGGGCCAGCACGTGTTCGCAATGTATAGGCTATCACCGCCGAATGCCAGCCCACCCAGCTAATTCAGCGGGCAGTTCACAGGCGCACTCGAAACAAGATTATTATTGAATTCTATCTTACTGATTATATTGTTATATTCTTCTGTGGCCCGGGCTACTGTCAGGAAGGGCCGGTATCCTGAATGCTGCCTTCATTGACCACACCATTGCGAATTGCCCAGCGCGTCAGGGCAACGTCATTCGCCACACCCAGCTTTTCAAACAGCCGGTAACGGTAGGTGCTGGTCGTCTTCGGGCTGATACACAGCTTCTCCGAGATGTCCTTGTTTCTTATGCCCTGTGCAACCATGAGCATAACGACCATTTCCCTGTCGGTAATGGATTCGAGTGGAGTCTGGTCGCGATGCCTGACGAATGACCGGGCCAGTTTCTCGGCAATCGACCTGGTAAAATACTGCTCGCCCCTGTGGACTGTGCGGATGGCGCTGGTGATCTCGGTAATATCACTGCCCTTGGTGAGGTAACCTGACGCGCCTGCATCCATCAGGCAGGTCGGGAACGGGTTGTCTTCATAAACGGTGACGGCGATCACTTTTGTGTCAGTCGAGGAAAGCCTGATTCGCCGGGTGGCTTCAAGGCCGCCGATACCGGGCATGCTGACATCCATCAGTATCACGTCCGGCTTCATGCGCCTTGCCAGCTCAATGGCGGCTTCCCCATTATCCGCTTCGGCTACGACGGTTATATCCTGCACATTTTCCAGCATTAGCCGGATGCCGCCGCGTACGAGATCATGGTCGTCAACGAGCATTACTTTAATCATCATTCCATTTCTCCTGTAGTCCCTGTGGGCTGTTTATGCGGGTATTCGATTTTTTTATGCGCCACGAGCCTACCACCGGCACAATAGCCGGACAATAGGAAAAGTCTTACAAGACAGGCTCTTCCCCTGATCGAGTCAGTAGTAGGGCCGAATTCATTCGGCCAATCATGACACCGGTCGAATGAATTCGACCCTACAGACTGATAAACAAAAAGACCCCGGAAGGGGTCTTTTTGTTTATTGGCGGAGAGGCAGGGATTCGAACCCTGGGAACCTTACGGTTCAACGGTTTTCAAGACCGCCGCTTTCGACCACTCAGCCACCTCTCCAATGCGGCGCAAGAATACCGGAATCCGGTCTGCTTTGACCAGAAAAACTGTATAAATCAAAGGTTATTCATGTTGCTGTTTTCTGCCGGTGTGTTTATCCTTATATGAACCAATCAGGCAGGCGGGTGTCAATTTACCTGGCTGATTCTTTCAATCAATGGAGGTGAATCTGCATGGCTATGCTCGATAAGACTGTTGTTCAATCCCAACCGTCCGTACTGGCGACCAACAAGGTCATTCGCAACACCTATATCCTGCTTTCCTTGACGCTGCTGTTCAGCGCACTGTGTGCCGGCGCTGCCGTCGTTATGAACATGCCGCCAATGGGCCTGCTCATCACCCTGGTCGGGTATTTCGGGTTGCTGTTTCTGACCACGAAATTCCGTAACAGCAGTCTGGGGCTGGTGTTTGTCTTTGCATTGACCGGTTTCATGGGCCTGACGCTGGGGCCGATTATCAACGCCTACCTGTCACTTCCCAACGGCAGCGAGATTGTCATGACCGCCATGGGCGGTACCGGCATTATCTTCCTCGGCCTGTCCGGTTACGCGCTGACGACCCGTAAGGACTTCAGCTTTATGGGCGGCTTCCTGATGGTCGGCATCCTGGTCGCTTTCCTGGCCGGTCTGGCGAGTTTTTTCTTCACCATGCCAGGCCTGTCACTGGCTGTATCCGCCATGTTCGTGCTGCTGATGTCCGGGCTGATCCTGTACCAGACCAGCCAGATCGTCCATGGTGGTGAAACCAACTACGTGATGGCCACACTGACGCTGTATATTTCCATCTATAACCTGTTTACCAGCCTGCTCCACCTGCTGGGCGCCTTCAGTAACGACTAGACAACAAGGCAATTTCACACTGCAAGCCCCGCATCGCGGGGCTTCATTTTTTGGGATAACACCATGCAAGAACCCTTCGTATCCCGCAATGAACTGGAAGAAAAGCTGATGGCCGCCCAGGAAGGTCAATTGCCGGGGAATGAATTCATGCACTATCTGATGGATACCCAGGTATTCATCCCGGTCAAGGACTCAATCGGTATCGAGGGGTTCACCGCCAGTGACAAGGCTGTACCGCTGACACTGAAAGCGGAAGATGACATGGAAACCCTGATCCTGTTTAGCAGCCCGGAACGCGCCAAGGTTTTCCTGCAGGACTATCCCGGTTACGAAGGTGGCCTGCTGGTTGAAT
This sequence comes from Gammaproteobacteria bacterium, assembly GCA_030599705.1. Taxonomy (GTDB): domain Bacteria; phylum Pseudomonadota; class Gammaproteobacteria; order UBA9214; family UBA9214; genus SZUA-186. Next base: position 1,560 of record JAUVNM010000229.1, on the reverse strand, counting down.
TCAAGTGGGTGCTGGAGCGCGCCGGGACCGGTATCGGCATATCCATCAATCCCGACTGGCCGGTGGGCATGGACCTCGAGCCGGAGATGGTCCGGCAGTTACGGGAAAACTGATCCAGGCTCCCGGCTACCTTGTCTACCCGGTCACCAGCTAAGGGCAACCCCTGGCAGGACGCGCTGTTCTGGCTGGCACTGGCCGCGGGACCGGCCTGCTGGCTGGTGTTGTACCTGCTGTTGTCACCGGTTCTGCAATTGGCCTGGCCACTGGCCTCCCCGGTTGTCTACCTGTTGCCGGTATTGCTGTATCCGGTGCTGGAGGAGGTCGTGTTCCGCGGACTGATCCAGGAGCTGGTGCATGACTACATCAGCACCCGGGTCTTCGGGCCACTCAGTATCGCCAACCTGCTGACCTCTGTCCTGTTCGCGGGCCTGCACCTGTTTAGCCAGTCACCGCTCTGGGCCGCCCTGGTATTCTTCCCTTCCCTGGTATTCGGATTCTTCAAGGACCGCTACCGGTCGCTGACGGTCCCGATCATTCTGCATGTGTTTTATAACGCCGGTTTCCTGTGGTTGTTTGCGGCACCGGGATAATGGAGCAGGATTACTGTAGGGCGCGCACGGCGCACCCTGCGTCGGGAACGGGAATCAATCAAACGGTAGGACCGGCCCCCGGCCGGGAATTCCTTTCCCCGCGAGGCGCGGGTCCTACTTTTGTATGGCGTCCAGAAAACGCGCATAACGCTCCCCGAGGGCAGCGTCATCACCCGGTAAAAATTCCTGTGTTTCACTCGTATGTTTCCAGGCTTCCGGCTGGCCCGCGGCCAGCCAGGCAATCCCGCGGGCCGTGGCCTCGACATCACTGCCCCGCTCGACCAGGAGTCCCGAGAGATCAGCAAGCTTCTGGCACAATCCATCCACTTGCGCCAGGCCGCCGCTGATCCGGATGCGCCGGATGTCCGGATCCAGTGCACACAACAGTTCAAGATTTGCCTGCACCAGGAACAGCACACTTTCGAGCACGGCGACCAGGGCTTCCGCGGGCGCGGGAGACACCCTTCCCGTTGCGGACAGGAAGACCGGTGCCGGTCCCGGCCGCCACCACGGGGTGCCCAGCCCGCCGATGCTATTCAGGAAAACCGGGGGTGCCTGGATAGTGTCCAGCCACGCCGGCAGCTGCTCCTGCCAGCCGGAGAGTTCGCAGCGTTGCTCCAGCCAGCGTACCGCGGCGCCCGCGCCGTTGATGGTGCCTTCAAGGTAATAGTCACCGGCCTCGCCATTGCTGCGCGATACGCCGGACAACAGGGTTGCATGCAGGTGACAGTGATCACCGGTTGGCAGCAACACGAAGGTGCCGGTCCCCATGTTCACCCGGATGACGTGCGCACCCGGTCGGCCCTGTGCATACAGGGCGGCCGTCTGGTCGCCATTGACCGCCGTCACCGGGATATTGCCGTTGCGCGTATTGCCCCAGGCCGCGGTAATCGGCCGGCACTCCGGCAGTATGTTGCGTGCGATACCAAACAGCCCGAGCAGCGTGTCATCCCAGTCGCCGGTGCGCAGG
>JAUVNM010000224.1 GCA_030599705.1 Gammaproteobacteria bacterium | reverse complement strand
TTCAGTGATACCACGGGCCGCCTGAGTGGTACCCCGAATAACGACGATGCGGACGTCTACGACAACATCCGGATTTCGGTGACCGATGGTCTGGACACGGCGCGTCTGCCGGCGTTCAGTATCCGGGTGGATGCGGTGGTAGTGCAGACGGGGAGTTTTAGCCTGGGCTGGACGGCCCCGGTGGCACGCACGGACGGGGCGGCGCTGTCGCTGGCGGATATTGATGGTTACCGAATCCATTACGGGCCGTCGAGCGGGAAATATCCGGACACGGTTAATGTAACGGATGGCAGTGCCCAGTCGATAACCGTGACGGATGTACCGGCCGGGGAATATCACGTGGTAATGACCACGGTTGACACGGATGGTCTCGAAAGCGGCTATTCATCCGAAATCATCAAGACTGCACAGTAGACAACCCGCTAATCCTTTCCTGTCCAGGCAACCTTGTCAGTGGTTGCCTGGACAATTCTCTGTCATACTCCATTTCTGGTAGACTGCCCCGGCCGTTTCTGGCCAGAATCCGGTTGTTCGGCGTTTTTCTGCCATGGTTACTCTGCCTGCAGTTAGCCCGCTCCAGCTGACGCTGTTCATGGAAATAAAACCCGGTGAAATTCTATCGTCCCAAGTCAATACTGCGTCTGATCCTGGTCGGATTTTCACTGGTTGCGTTGCCGCTGATTGCGGCGCTGGTTATTGCCATGGTGTCGGTTGACCGCCTGGTTGGCCAGAGCCAGCATACCCTGCTGCACAGTGTACTGGTGACCAAGGGCAGCCAGTTGCTGGTAGATGCCGTCATCGCCATGGAACGCAATGCGCTCCAGTACCAGGTGCTGGGAGACAAGGTGCTGTTCGATGTCTATATGGAAAATCACGGGAAATTCCTGGAAACGGCGCGTTCACTCGATGCGCTGGATATCGCAGACGGGCAGCGCAAACTGATAGAGGAGCTGATTGTCAGCGAAGATGAAATCCACGTAATACTCGGGGTCTATCCTCATAATGACCCTGAAACGGCTGCCGCCCTTGCCGGCTTCACTGAAATTGCACAGGTGTCGCAGAATATCCTGAAAGAAAACCAGGGACTGATCGGTCGTGGCATCGAGCAGATACAGGCCGCGGCAGAGAGTGTACAGAGAACCCTGGTACTGGAGGCTGTTGCCCTGGTGCCGGCGGCATTTGTGCTCTCGATGCTGTTTGCGGTCCTGATTACCCGCCCTATAAAGCAGGTTGATCGTGCCATTCGACGCCTTGGGGATGGAAAGTTCGGCAAGATTCCGGTTATCAAGGGGCCGCGTGACCTGGAGCGGCTCGGTGAACGTCTCAGCTGGTTACGCGACCGGTTGCTGGAGCTGGAGCAGGAGAAAACAAAATTTCTCCAGCAGGTGTCGCACGAACTGAAAACACCGCTCACGGCAATCAGGGAGAGCGCGGAACTGATGAATGAACAGGTTGTCGGTAACCTGAACAGCCAGCAGCACGAGATTGTGGACATACTTCGGGACAACAGCATAAAATTGCAGAAGCTGATTGAAAACCTGTTAAATTACAGCATCTTGCGTTCCAGGGCTTTTGCAATAACTTACCAGCGTGTTGCCATGAAGGACCTGATCGAGGACGTCCTGGAGGACCACAAGGTGGCGTTGATGTCACGCAACGTGCATCTGCACAAGTCGCTGAACGCGGTCAGTATGAATGGTGATCGGGAGAAATTGCGGATTCTGATGGATAACCTGGTGTCCAATGCCATCAAGTATTCGCCGGATGACAGTCCGTTATGGATAAAATTGTTTGCACGGGAGAACCAGGCATTCATCGAGGTGGCTGATTCAGGTCCAGGTATTCCTGACGCGGATCATGACCGTGTATTCGAAGCATTCTACCAGGGAGCCCCGGCTGACAAGGGCCGTGTCAGCGGTACTGGTCTGGGACTGTCTATTGCGAAGGAATATGCGCATGCGCATGGCGGAGATATCACCGTGCTAAAATGGAAAGATGCGGGTGCCTGCCTGCAGGTTGTGTTGCCATTGGAGAAAAGCGTTCAGTCATGATGATCAGAACCTGCCTGATTGCAGTTTCGATGCTGGTGCTGGGTGCTTGCAGCGGGCTGCAGTCGTACAGCGGTTCCGGGTTCGCTCCGGTAGTTACGCGTGGTCACAGTGCAGATGACTGGCTCGATGAGTTGCACGCTACACGTACCATGACCCCGCAACAGCTTCAGCAGGAGCTGGGATCCCGGCAACATGATTTTCGTTATGACCCCAGTGAAAGCAACCGCCTGCGCCTGGTGTTGTTGCTGGCGGCCGGTAACGAACCGGTGCGCGATACACGCCAGGCCCGCAAGCTGCTCGAGGAGCTGGATACATTGCCTGACAGCCCTGACGGTCAGGAACTGGTTGCCATACTGAAGCAGTTTCTGGATGAGCAGGAAGCCGCAGCCAGGAAGCTCAAGAAGCTTTCCCGGCAGGTCGCCAGACAGAACACGCGAATTAAAGAACTCGAAGAGCAACAGAAGGCGCTGACCACGATAGAGCAAAGCATACAGCAGCGGGAAATCCCGGTGGAGAACACCAATGGAGACTGAGAAATACCGGATCATGATCGTCGATGACGATCAGAGCCTGTTGCGTCTGCTGACCCTGCGTCTCTCGGCCACCGGTTATACCGTTATTGCAGTGGAGAGTGGGGAACAGGCCCTGGCCCAGATGCCGCTGTCCCATCCACACCTGGTCATTACCGACCTGCAAATGGACGGCATGGATGGCATGACACTGTTTAACCAGGTGCATAGTCGCAACCCGGCACTACCGGTGCTGATCCTGACTGCGCACGGCACGATACCCGATGCTGTTGAGGCAACCAGTCGCGGCGTGTTCAGTTATCTGACCAAGCCGTTTGACAGCAAGGTCCTTCTGGAGCACGTGGCGCGGGCGCTGAAAATTACCGGGGAAGTGGCTGCCGGGCCGCCGGAGTCCGGGAGTGCTACCGCAGTCTGGCGCAAGGACATCATCACGCGCAGCCCGTTAATGGAAAACCTGTTAACCCAGGCGCAGCTGGTGGCGGAAAGTGATGCGAGCGTACTGATACAGGGCAAGAGCGGGACCGGCAAGGAATTGTTCGCGCATGCCATCCACAAGGCCAGTGCCCGGGCAGACCGTAAATTCGTTGCCCTTAACTGCAGTGCCATACCGGAGTCATTGTTTGAATCCGAATTATTCGGGCATGTGAAGGGTGCGTTTACCGGCGCTACCCGTGACCACCCCGGCATGTTCCGTGCAGCCGGGGGCGGGACCCTGTTTCTGGACGAGATTGGTGATATGCCACCCGGTTTCCAGGTCAAACTGTTGCGGGCGCTTCAGGAGCGCACCATCCGCCCGGTCGGCTCGACCGAATCCGTGCCGATTGATGTACGCCTGATCTCGGCCACCCATCAGGACCTGGAGCAGGCCATGCGGGAGGAGCGCTTTCGGGAAGACCTGTTTTACCGCCTGAATGTGGTCATCCTGGAACTGCCGTCATTATCAGAAAGACGCGAAGACATCTCCGTGCTGGCAACTCATTTCCTGAACAATTTCCCGGATGCAGAGAGAAGAGGCGTTAGCGGATTCTCGCCCGAAGCACTCGATGTACTGTTATCCGCGCCCTGGCCGGGCAATGTCCGGCAACTTTACAATGTGGTCGAACAGACCGTGGCGTTATCAACGACCCCGCTGATACCGGCCAGTCTGGTGCTGCGTGCCCTGCGCAGTGAATCGGGAGATATGCCTTCGTTCGTGGAGGCCCGCAGCCAGTTCGAGCGGGACTACCTGGCGCGGTTGTTGCAAATCACCAATGGCAACGTGACCAAGGCCGCGCGCATCGCCAAGCGTAACCGCACCGAGTTTTACAAGCTGCTGCACAAGCACCAGTTGACTCCGGCGCAGTTCAAGGACGCGCAGATCCAGTAACACCCTGCCTCAGGAATATGGAAATAACGGCACAGAGTGTCGTTGTTTGCAGACGGCCATTGCAGGTCAAGATACAGATATATGAT
>JAUVNM010000135.1 GCA_030599705.1 Gammaproteobacteria bacterium | reverse complement strand
GCTGGCCTGTCACCTGGGCGTGCTGACCGGTATTCCCTGCATCGGGGTGGCCAAATCGCGGCTGGTCGGCCGCCATGACGAGGTACCGCCCGACAAGGGCCAGTGGGTACCACTGCGGGATCGGGGGGAAACAATCGGCGCCGTGCTGCGCACCCGTACCGGAGTCCGGCCGGTGTATGTGTCGATTGGTCATCGGGTGAATCTGGAGACGGCGATTGAGTATACGTTGCGTTGTACCACCCGTTATCGCCGGCCCGAGACCACGCGGCATGCGCATCGGTTGGCATCGGGGTTGTTGTGAGATAGGGGGGATTTATATAACTGATCGCGGCCAAGGCCGCTCCTACAGGAGGTTGTTGGAAAGGCTGGCGAGTTCGTCGACTGCCGCGGGTTCTGCGATCTGTTCCTGCTCTAGCGGCATGCCCTGCATGGCGGCTTTGAGGTAGGCGACACGCTCGGCCGGCGAGATCTTGCGGCTGAGGCGTTTCACACGCCGCTTCATTTTGGTGTCGGCCTCGGCACGCTTCCAGAAAGACAGCAGGCTCGCGGGGGAATAGTCGGAATATGCGAGGATGTTGATGGCGATGTCGGCCATCTCCTGGACCTGCTGTTCGTCGTAGACGCGGTCGAGGGCGTCGAAGTCAGCGACCTCGACGTAGAGCCAGCGCGACATGCCGCTGCCGCTGACGGCAATGGCGCCCTGGGACAGGATCATGAGGCCGAGGCTCGCGGTGACGTCGGTCACGCCGAACAGTATCTCGGTCGCCATGTTGAACTCGACTGGCTGGTTGTGGCGCGCGAGACTGTGGGCGATTTCGCATGCCAGCAGGCCGGCGATTTCGTCGCGGCTCTCGACGACGTCGAAGATGCCCGACCAGACGAAGATGTGGTTACCGCGTATGGCACGCACGTCGACCATTTTCGGGTCGTCAAACAGGTGGACATCCCAGTTGACCGCCTTGATGCCCGCGGCGGCGGCCAGGTTGTTGAACATGGCCTGCAACTCGTCGCTATGCAGACTGGTGACGTCGAGTGCGTAGTCCTCTTTCAGGCCAACGAAGATCTCCTGGGCGCGGTCCTCTTCCATGATGGTGGGGACATAGGCCATGGGGACGGTGCCGGGCGGGAGGCGCGCCTGCTGGACGGTGCAGGCCGCGAGGAGCAACAGGCCGATGCCGGTCAGGATGTTCTGCTTTATTTGTTGTTTTAATAGGCGCATTACCTGCCATTGCATCACATCCGTGCGGATGCTTTCAACAAGCTGCTAGCTGCCAGGGCAGACTGGTGGTTTATTGCGGCCGGTTACGGCAAGTTGGTTAACGGGTATTTAGCGGAATTTCCAAGCTTTTTTGATGGAGATGGCAACTGTTCATGGCGAGATGGCGCTACTCTGATCCCCCGGATTGCGCTGCGCTTCATTCGGGCTACGCAGCTGCAGGGGCGCCACCCGCGGCGTGCTTGCCGGATGGCGTGTGGAATTGAACCCAAACGGGATTACTCAGGAGGCTTCAGTAGTTACTATTGTAGCTGAGTTGGTCCAGGCGGGCCTGCTGATCTTCAAGGTCAAGTTCGAGGTCAACGATCTCGTCTTCGACGCTGTGCAGTTCCTGCTGCAGTTCGTTGAGGTCGTGGAGGATCATCACACGCTGATCGGCCTTGAGGCCATCCGCGATCAGGTCTGCCAGTTTCCGGACCCTGTTGTCTTTCAGGTTTGACAGTGTTTGCTTACGGTTACTGATGCGTGCATGGGTCTTGTTGACCGCCGAGCGTGCCAGGTAGAGCTGTCGACCGGTGTTGTAGGCATCACGAAAATCACCTTCCACTGCCGTCGGGCAAACGCCGGCAAAGTCACGCCCGGCATTGCCGAGGCGGTACCCGTTGCCCGCCTTGCAGTACTGTTGCAGGCCTTCCACGCGGCCGGCACGGTAGGCATCCAGATCCGGGACCACGGCATGTTTTGCGCAGTCCTCACGGTACTCGCCGACCACAGCGGCGGACTTGCCGGCGACGCCGTCCTGGTAGCCGATCAGGCGCCAGTCGGCGAGCATGCATTCGTCCTTGTCGAGGGTGGCACAGCCTTGCAGCAGTGTCAGCAGGGCCAGAATGACCCCAATGAAGAGTGGCTTGTGTTTGCGTGTCTCGGTCATGATATTCCCTGCCCGGTTGTTCGGTCATGGCGCCAGTTGGCGGTCACTGATTCCCTGAGTAGCGGCATGCTTTGGGAATTCTTGGGGTTGTTTCCGACCGGGTCTGACTGATCACCTGGGTTCGACCTGACGTTGTCGCTTAGCAACCCGCTTGGTGCCTGGTCGGGGGATGCCCCGAGCCTCCTCCTGTTACAGCAGATTCTGGCAGGTCTATTTGTTGCTATTTAACGGAATTTCACGGCATTTAACTGGAGATGGCACAGTTTATGGCAATAGCTAGAACGCTCCTGCAGGTTGCTGGAACTGATGCGCAGCGTTTCATCATAAATATAGTCACTCACTGCACTCTTGATAATATTGGGGTTGCGTAGAACAATTATCGAATTACGCTGCGCTTCTTCCGGATAGCGCAGCTGTGTCTCTGTGAGTTAATTTCCTGGCCACAACAAGCCTGTATCTGACTCCACAGTCACGATCGGGATGACTGTCAGGCCCTCTCCAAATACGTACCTTTACCCACTCTTGTCAGCCTTCCCGTTGACTAAGTGTGTATGGTGTGTATTAATGCATAGCAGGGATATTATCAAACGACTGAAGGCCGAGGGCTGGGTACTGATTCATGCGAAAGGCTCGCACTTTCAGTTCACCCACTCTTCGAGGCCCGGCCGGGTGACTGTGCCACACCCAAAGAAGGATTTACCCATTGGCACACTGCGTAATATTTATCGCCAGGTGGGCTGGCGTTGGGGTCGGTAAGATGCGTTATCCGGTTGTGATTCACAAAGACAAATCATCCGATTACGGCGTAACCGTGCCGGACTTGCCGGGTTGTTTTTCGGCGGGAGAGACCATGGAAGACGCATTGACCAATGTCGTTGAGGCCATCGAGTGCCACCTGGAGGGTTTATTGTTTGATGGCGAGGCCATTCCCGAGGCACAGTCCGTTGAGGTGCATCAGAAGAACAGGGACTTTACCGACGGTACCTGGGCGCTGGTGGGTGTGGATCTTTCCAAACTGGCCAGTAAGGCAAAACGCATTAACATCACGCTTCCCGAGCGTGTATTGGCACTAGTGGACGAGCAAGCGAAACGCGAAGGAGAAAGCCGGTCCGGGTTACTGGCGCGCGCGGTGCTGGATTATATCGGGCGACACAAGGTAGCTTGATTCTTATTGGGACCTGGACCAGACGCTGAAGCGGCGAGTGGTGGCGTAGAACGATTGTCGGATTACGCTGTGCTTCTTCCAGGCTACGGCACTGATTGCCCCCCACCCCAACCCCTTCCTCAGGGAGGGGCTATGGGATTCCCGTTTTCACAACTGAAACATATCCCGTATAGCAAGCGAAGTACCTGAACCGTCCTACAGGGATTGTCGGACATACATCCTTTCCACCATCAAGTACTTGCTGTCATTCTGCTGATTCTGCGTGTTGACGAACTGTAGCTTATAAGCTACAGTCTGGGGGTCGGATATGGAAATCCGGGAATATGTCAGTCGTGACGGGAAGGCGGTATTTATTGACTGGTGGAAAAAACTGCGGGACCGGCGAGCGAGAAAGATAATCCTGGTACAGATTGACCGGCTTGAAACGGGAAATACCGGTAATCGCAAATCACTGGGCGATGGCCTGCACGAGCTACGCATACATTACGGTCCCGGCTACCGGGTATATTTTGGAACTACAGGCAAGAATATCATCCTGCTACTCTGTGGCGGCAACAAGGCATCACAGCAACGGGACATTAAACGGGCAAGGCAATACTGGAAAGATTACCGGAGACGTTTATGGAACCAAGTCGACCATACAGAGAATTCCTGAAAGAGGCATTCGCCGATCCACTGGAAGCAGCGGGTTACCTGAATGCTGCAATGGAAGAAGGCGACAAGGAACTCTTCCTGATTGCCCTGCGCAACGTGGCCGAGGCACGACTGGGCGGCATGAGCAAACTTGCGGAGGCCACCGGCCTGAATCGCGAGAGCCTGTACCGGATGTTGTCAGGAAAAGGTAACCCGGAATTGAAAAGTCTTGACCGGCTGTTACATGCGCTTGGGCTGAAAATCACCGTTGGTGTGGATGAGCATGCGGCCTGAACTGGTAATCGAGAATGCTGATTACCCGGGACTGTAAATACGTATTACTTGCCGTGCTCGGCGGCCTGCTGGCGGCCTGTACCCATGCGCCGGCGCCGGACCTGGCGCGGCTCTACGAGACCGGGCCGTTGCCGCGCACGGCCGGCAGCGATGTGACCCAGCCGCCGGTGATTCTGGTGCACGGCATCTTCGGGGCGCGCCTGCGCAGCCGCGCGACCGGCACGGAGGCCTGGCCGGGCAGCCTGGGCACACTGCTGTTTCATGACTACCAGGACGTCGCCCTGCCGATCGACCCGGAGACACTGCAACCGGCCGCGTCCGACCTCGAGGCCTATGCCATTACCGACCGGGCCGCGGGCCGGGATTTTTACGGCGCGATTATCCGTACGCTGGAGGATGCCGGTGGCTACACAAAGGGCGTGGCCGGCACGCCCGTGAGCGACGGGCAACGCCGTTATTACGTGTTTTTCTATGACTGGCGCCAGGACAATGTGCAGACGGCGCGCAAGCTGGATGACCTGATCGAGCAGGTGCGCCGCGATTACCACAACCCGGAGCTGCGCGTTGATATTGTCGCGCACAGCATGGGCGGGCTGGTGACGCGCTATTACCTGCGCTACGGCCGTGTCGACGTGCTGGATAACAATGAATTCCCGGTCAACAAGTACGGCATGTCGCGCGTACGCAAGGTCATCCTGCTGGGCACTCCGAACCTGGGGTCAGTCAGTACCGTCCAGGAATTCCTGCAGGGCTTCAAGGTCGGTTTCCGGCGGGTGCCCACCGAGGTCATGGCGACCTTGCCGAGTACCTATCAACTGTTTCCCCACCCGATCCGCTCCTGGCTGGTATTACCCGATGGCCGGACACTGCAGCGCGACCTGTTTGATATCGAGATCTGGCGCGCCTTTGAATGGTCGATCTTTGATCCCGCCGTACGTCGGCGCATCCGTGCGCGCTTCCCGGACCCGGCGGCGGGCGATGCCTACCTGGCACTGCTGGAACGCTACTTCGGGAAACACATCGAACGGGCGCGACGCTTCGTGTGGTCGCTGACGGTCCCGGTGCCGGATTCGCCGGTGCGCTACATCGGGTTCGGCGGCGATTGTGAATTGACGCCGGCGCGCGTACTGGTCGAGGAGGTCATCGGGGTCTCTGTGTTGCGCCTGTATCCTGACCAGGTCAGGAACCGGGTCGCGGGCGTGGACTATGAAAAACTGATGCTGGAGCCGGGTGACGGGCGGGTATCAAAACCCTCGCTGTTCGCGCGCGAGTCACTGGACCCGTCAGTGCCGCGTCACAAGTACAGTTTCTTTCCGCTGGATCATTCAATCCTGCTGTGTGAATCGCACAACAGCCTGACCGGCAATGTCAGCTTTCAGAACAACCTGCTGAATATTCTGTTGACGCGCGATCAACCGCTGCCCGAGATGTCAATGTAGGCGCATCAGG